>NZ_JABBOU010000032.1 GCF_018853465.1 Acidithiobacillus montserratensis | reverse complement strand
GGGTAACAAAATAGCGCCAAAATAAGTATAATTCATAGATAAATAATAATATTTAATGACCGACATTTTTGTTAACCATGCCGATTTTCCTCGCGGAAAAACGGTGAAACTTTAGGATGAAATTCTACTGGTAGTCGATCAGTCGGTAGGTCATATTCTGGAAGGCAAGAAAATTGCGGCCCAACTCCGCGAGAGATTGGGCAATCGTTTGCATGCCCACCTGATCGTCAACCATTATGAGCCGGTCCTGGGTGTGGAACCCGCGAACATTGCCGAAGAACTGGGCCTGCCTCTTCTGGAAAATGGCGTCTTACCCGAGCGGCGTACTCCCCTCATGCAGTCCATGAATCTCGGAAAATCGCTGATGGAAACCCTGCCTAAAGATGTTCTGGTCAATCTGTTCAGCGTGATGAGCCAGCAGTTGCAAGCAAAACTTTGGCCGGAGCAAGTGACAGCCACTTCCCCACAGCCACGCAGCCGGATCAGCCAGTGGTGGCGCGATTGGAGAAAAGCCCGATGAACGGCGATAGCGATCAGTCATTTGGCGTACACCCGTTTTCCGGGGAAGAAAATATCCAGATTCATCATCAGGAAGAGTACCTGCAATTCAAGGGTTATCTCCACCAAAGGCTGATAGATCGGGTGGAAGAGATTGGTGCGGATTTTGCGTCGCTGCGCAAGGAAGCGGTCATGCGTTTCGTGACTCTGGAAATGGATCGCCTCCACAATGAGCGCCCCTTTCCCCTGAGCGAAAGGGAAATCGAAACGCTCATAGAGGATCTGACCAACGAACTCACCGGATTTGGACCTCTGGAAGCCGCCATGCAGGATAGTGCTGTTGAGGATATCCTCGTCAATGGTCCCAGAGAGATTTATCTGGGCCGGGCGGGAACCCTGCAGCTCAGCAAACTGGCATTTCAGGATGATGCGCACCTGATGCGCATCATTCACCGCCTGCTGGCCTTGACCGGGCGGCGCATTGACGAATCCTCCCCGACGGTGGATGCCCGTCTGACCAACATCGGGCGCCTGAATGTGGTGATTCCCCCATTGGCGCTCAATGGGCCGGTCCTGTCCATCCGGCGTTTTCCGGCCCATCCTCTGGCCGCCAGCGATCTGGTGGAAAAGGGCAGTCTGACCCAACCCATGCTGGATTTTTTGCAACTGGCCGTGGCAAACCGCTGCAATATCCTGGTATCCGGCGGCACCAGCAGTGGTAAAACCACGTTTCTGAATGTGATTGCCAGCTTCATTCCGGACAGCGAACGGGTTATTACCATTGAAGACACCGCCGAATTGCAGTTGCAGAGCAAACATGTGGTACGCCTGGAAAGTCGCCCCGGCGGCCATGACGGAGCAGGCACAGTCGATGTGCGAGACTTGTTGCGCAATAAGCTGCGCATGCGCCCCGATCGCATCGTGATTGGCGAGGTACGTGGTGGTGAGGCACTGGAAATGATGCAGGCGATGACTACCGGGCACGATGGTTCCTTAGGTACCATCCATGCCAATTCAGCCCGGGAAGCTCTGCAACGTCTTGAAATTCTGCTCAGTTTCGGCGGTTTTCCGGGCAATGATCTGTCCATGCGCCGGCAAATTGCCTCCGCCATCGACATCATCGTTCAAATTGCGCGCCTGCCCGATGGCCGCAGAAGAGTCATGGCCATCAGCGAAGTGACCGGCATTGGCGACAACATTATTTCCATGCAGGAACATTTTCGTTACGAGGCCCAGGAAAACCGGGAAGGACAGTTGGAAGACCGCTGGGTGGCAACCGGCATTACCCCGCGTACCCCCAAACTCGCCAAATATCAGCCCACGGCCTCTGACGATGATTTCGGGTGGCGATGATGCTCGTACTGATCCTCATCGTTCTGGCTATCTTCCTGATCGGCGCCGCTGTAAGCATTGCCCTGATCCAACAGAAACCATCGGAATTACCCGGCGCACTGCGCGAAAGGCTGCGGGCTTTTGACCAGAAGGATTCCCGCACAGAAGACAACCCGGATGAAAAAAGCCTTCTCGAGAAATCCGCTGCCGGCAAAAAAGATGGATGGCTTTTGCAATGGCAGGAAAAACTCCGTCAGGCTGGCATGGTGCCCCGGACCTGGTTGATCAAATCCCTGGTCATCGGTCTGTTTCTCAGCCTGCTGATTGGTCTTTTTTTGCGCCCCTGGATGGCCCCGATATTCTTTTTCGTCATCTATCCACCGGCGCTTCTGGCCTACGTGCAAAGCCGCATTCGCAAGCGGGCCGCATTGGCGCTGATGGATCTGCCCAACTTTCTGGATGCTGTGGTGCGCACTTCACGGGTGGGTGCCAGCTTACCTGCTGCCATGCTGGCGGCCACCAAAGATGCCCAAGGCCCGATTCGTGAGGTGTTCAATCAAGTCATGCGTCGCCAGCAGTCCGGCATGCCCCTGGATCGCGCTTTGCTGGTGGTGGCCAAGCGTTATCAGATGCAGGAACTGGCCATTGTGGCGACGGTTTTGCGCCTGAACATCCGTTACGGTGGGCGGGTGGACATCATCCTCGAACGCATTGCCGATTGGTTGCGTGGCCGGGTCAGCGCCCAGGCCGAACTGAGTGCGCTTTCTGCTGAAACCCGCTTTGGCGCGCTGATCATGAGCCTGCTGATTCCCGCCCTGGCCATTTATATCATGATCATGAACAGCAAGTATCTGCTGGGCATGTGGGACGATGCCACGGGTCGCCTCGTCCTCATTTTTGGGGCCATTCTGCTGTTGACCGGGGTGGTATTGGTCAATCGCATGGCCAAGCTGAGGTGATGTCCTGATGTTCAGCCTTTCTGCCCTTCTTATAGCTCTTGCGGTCGCCGCCCTCAGCCTCGCTGTGGGGCTGCTGATTTTCTTTCGTTTATATCGTTTCTGGATGCTTTCCCAGACCCAGGCTTCCCTGCTGCGGGTAGAACCCCGCCTTGGCGACGGCGAAGCTTCTGGAAACAACGCCGCCACTGCCAGTAATGCGGTTCCAGTATCCCGGAGCCGGGGCATGGTACCTGAGCGCCTCGCCAGTTGGGGGACGGCGGAAGATCGGCGTCAGCTCCTGCAGGCGGGTTATCGCAGTCGTCGTGCGCCCGCCCTGTTCATTGCCCTGCGCATCGGACTGGGACTGCTGCTCGCGCTGGCGACCCTTCTGATCATTACGCTGGGACAGTTCAAGGTTTCCGGCCCGGTGGGAATGGTCATAGCCTTTATCGCACTGGCCATCGGCTACCTGATCCCCAAATTCATTCTGGAAGCCCAGGCCCGCAGCCGCCGCGATCAGATCAATGGCGAACTGCCTTTTTTTGTGGATATGCTGGCTTTGCTCCAAGGGGTGGGCTTGAGTCTGGAGCAAAGCCTGATGTCGGTGGCCGGTGCCGGAGACGCTGGCATCCCGCTCATGGCTTCGGAAATGCAGGAGCTCAACAAGCAGATTGCCATTGGCCGCCCGCGCATAGAAGCCATGCAGAAACTTGCAGAAATATTGCAGGACCCGGATTTTCAGGAACTGATCAACATGCTTCGGCAAATTGATCGTTTCGGCGGCGAAGTGGCGCAACCCCTGCGTGATTTTGCGGAACGCTTGCAGGAAAAGCGCCACATGGCACTGCGTGAACGGGCGGGACGCATGAATGTCAAAATGACTTTGGTGCTGGTGCTGACCATGCTGCCGGGTCTGGTGATCATCACGGTGGGGCCTGCCATGTTGCTGCTGGTAAAATTCATGGGGCGTTTCTGATGTCACGCCCTACGCTGTTCCAGTGCCGATTCAGCCTACTGTTCTGGGTATTTCTGCTCAGCTTGATAGCGGGTTGTGCAACGAGTCCACATCCCCCGGTGGTAGTCGATGCACCAGCGCCTAAAATCTCTTCACAGCATCTCGCAAATTTGAACCTCCAGCTTGTGGAGCGCATGGAATCTGAAAAAAAATGGTATGCAGCCCTGTCCTGGCTGGATCGTTACCGCCAGCAATATCCCGCCTCGGCTAACAGTGATTTGTTGCGGGCACGGGCACTGGCCGCCACAGGGTCCATCCACGACGCTGAAAAATATTTCAGCCGTTTGCTTTCCGGCCCACTGGCTGCCCAAGGCTATCAGGGGCTTGGATTAATCGCTGCGGGACAAAATAAAAAGGACCGCGCCATCCGCAACTTTGCCAGAGCTGCCCGGCGCGCCCCAACCAACGCCGATATGTTGAATGACCTGGGTTATGCCTATCTCCAGGACCACCAACTCGAATCTGCGCGTGCAGCCCTTTTCCGGGCCGGAGAACTAGCCCCTGATGATGCCCGAATCTGGAGCAACATTGCCTTGTACTATCTGCTGCGCAACGAGACCTATCAGGCCCAGGAGGTCATCGGGAGTCATCAACTGGACTGGCATACTCAGCAGATGATCCACGCCGAAGCATCACGCTTGATGGGTCAAAGTCCGGCGCGGGCTGGCGGACCAGCACCTGCCCAGGCAGAAAACAATCCTACGCCATTTCCCAATCAGCCGCTGACGCAGATCTTTTCTGAAGACCCGGCGCAACCGACAAATTCATCGAGGAATGCACCATGAGCAAAACATGGCATCATGCAATATTGTGTCTGATCACGCTTTCCGGAACTGCTTTGCTGAGCGATGCTGCTACTGCAGGGGATGCGAACGATTATCTGCAGCCCCCCATTCTCGGCTGGAAAACGCCCCCCCATGCTGCCCCCATCCCCATGGAAGCTCCGCCAGCCGCTCAGACCCCTTCCACCGTAGGAGCCTC
>NZ_JABBOU010000031.1 GCF_018853465.1 Acidithiobacillus montserratensis | reverse complement strand
CCCCGCCATAGCGCCAGCCCCGGGTAGGACCCCGCACCACCACAGCCATGACCAGGCGGGGGTTCTGGGCCGGCGCAAAACCGACAAAAGTGGTATTTACCTGATTTTTATGGAAGCCCCCTTTGCCGTTGGCCATGATGGAAGTTCCAGTTTTGCCCGCCACGCTGTATCCGGGAATGCTGGCCAGAAAGCCGGTGCCCCCGGGACCGGTGACGCCGCTCAGCCACCGGGTCAGGCGGGCGGCGGTGGCGGCGGGCATGATCCGGGTGCCTTTAACACCGGGATTTTCCTGTCGGATCAGAGTCGGCGCTACATACACACCATGATTGGCAATGGCCCCGTAGGCTGCGGCCAGTTGCAGGGGGGTGACGGACAGACCATAACCGTAAGCCATGGCCGCTCTGCGGGCAATATCCCAACCCTGCCAGGCGGGCAGGGTTCCGGAACTTTCTCCGGGAAGTCCGAGGCCACTGCTCTGCCCAAAACCGGCCTGCTGGAGCATATGAAAAAGGTCGGCCGGCGGTGTGCGCAGGGAAATTTTGGCCGCCCCGATGTTGCTGGAATACTTGAGTACCTGGGCCAGATCCAGATTGTTGTGGCGAACATCATCCTGAATGCAGAAGCGGGCCACCCGAAAGCAGTTGGTGTTGACGTTGAAAGTAGCATCGGGCTGGATGCTCTGGTCGTCCAGCGCGGCGGCAATGGTGAAGGGTTTCATGACCGAGCCCGGCTCAAAGGTGTCGGCAATGGCCCGATTGTTGTAAAGAGCCGCTTGGTAATCGCTGCGATCATTGGGGTTGAAAGCCGGATAACTGACCATGGCCAGCACTTCGCCGCTTTGCGCATCCATCAGCACTGCGGCTCCCGAACGGGCCTGAAAACGCTGCACCGCTGAGGCCAGACTGGTGTAGGCCACATACTGGAGATGGCGATCGATGCTCAGGGTCAGATCCTTGCCGGGCCGGGCAGCGTGCGCAGGACCACGCAAGCTCAGGGGGTGACCGTAATTGTCTCGCAAGCCGGTCTCTTCCCCGGCCTTGCCCGTCAACCACGGGTTATATGCCAGTTCCAGGCCTTCAATACCGTTACCATCGACATTGGTAAAGCCGATGAGCGGGGCGGCAATGCTCCCGGCAGGGTAATAACGACGATTTTCATTCAGGCTATGCAATCCGGGAACCCGTAGTGCCGTGATTTTTTCGGCGCGCTCAGGATCAATCTGGCGGGCGATAAAGGCAAAATGGCTGCCGCCATTGTGGACGCGAGTTTGTAGCTCGTTGATGCTGATCCCCAGATCCGCAGCGACCTGCGGCCATTGTTGGTGCTGCTGGCTGAAAATCTGCGGGTCTACCCAGAGGGTTTTGACCGGGACCGACAAGGCCAGGGGCTTGCCATTGCGGTCAACGATGGGACCGCGTTGTACCGGTAAGGGAAAGTGGCGCAAATAGCGCTGGGCGCCCTGGTCGCGTAAAAACCGGCCATGTTCCACCTGTGCACGCCAGGCCTGGACCATGATGCTAGCGAAAGCCAGTGTTACGGCTGCCCACACGGCGGTCGCCCGCCACGCCGGTAAGGCGCGGACGGGGATTTTTGCCGGATCGACAGAGACAGGGTTCACTGGGCTTTCACCATCACGATCTGATTGTTTTTCGGCGCGCTCAAACCCAGCTTCTGGCGGGCAATATCCCCTACCCGGGCATTGGAGGCGAGGGTGGCCTGCTCCAGCTGCAGTTGTCCCCAGCGATTGTCCAGGGCGAAATGCTTGGCCTGCGCTTCCTGCAGGGCAATGAACTGACTGCGGGTGTTTTCCCGGGCTGCCACTATACCGATCAGGGTGACCATGATGAGAATGGCAAGAATCACAGTGCTACGCCGCATGACGATCACTCCTTTCGGCAACTCTGAGTACGGCTGAACGGGAACGGGGATTCATCTCGACCTCCTCGGCACTGGCCCGCAGGCTTTTGCCAATGGGCCGCCAGGGCAAGGGGGGGATTTCTGCCGCGCGCAGCGGTAAATCGCTGCTGATTCGAAAATCATCTGCCCGAAAAAACCGCTTCACCATCCGATCTTCCAGGGAATGAAAGCTGATAATGGCCAAACGCCCGCCCGCCCGCAGCGCTGCCATGGCTTCGGGCAGAAAATGTTCCAGCTCTTCCAATTCGTGATTGATGAATATGCGAATTCCCTGAAAACTGCGGGTCGCGGGATTGAATCCGGGATCATGGCGGGGGACTACAGCGGCGATCAGAGCAGCCAGTTGATCGGTGCGCTGCAGGGGAGTCTGGATACGCTCCTGGACGATTTTACGGGCAATGGCGCGGGCGAAGCGCTCCTCACCATAATTTTTCAGGACCTGGCTGATTTCTGTTTCCGAGGCAGTATTCAGCCATTCTGCGGCACTGATGCCGTTGTCAGGATCCATGCGCATATCCAGGGGACCATCACGCAGAAAGCTGAAACCGCGTTCCGCTTCGTCGAGTTGGGGGGACGATACGCCCAGATCGGCGAGAATGGCGTCCACACTATCCCAACCGAGGCTTTGCAGCACGGCGCGAATCTCGCTGAAACGCGCCTGACGTACGACCACCCGTTCGTCATGGCCGAAACGCTCTTGCAGGGCAGCAATAGCGCTGGGATCGCGATCCAGAATCAGAAGCATATCCTGATGCTGCAGGTGTTCCAGTAATGCTGCACTATGGCCGCCACGGCCGCCGGTAGCATCCACGCAACGCCGCACAGCCCCCGCACCGAGCGCGGGCAGGAGCATCGCGACACTTTCCTGCAGGAGGACGGTGACATGCGATCCGGGGACGGGCGTATTCACAGGACGAGATCTCCCAGGCTGGCGAAACCTTCGTTATCACTCAGGCTGTTTTCCTGGTAGCGGTCCCAGCATTGGGCGTCCCAGATCTCGAATTTGTTGATCTGGCCGACGACCACCAATTCCTTGTCGATTTCCGCAAAGCGGCGCAGGTTGGGGGAGAGGAGGATGCGGGCCTGGCTGTCGAGACGCATTTCTTCTGATTGCCCGACGAACATCCGTTGGAATTGCCGGGCCTTGGGATTGTTGCTGGGCAGTTCGGCCACCTTGGCCTCTACTTTTTCCCAGGTGGGCAGGGGGTAAGCCACCAGACAATGTTCCCCGGGACGACTTTGCACGTCGATGGTCACCACTATCTGGCCATCACAGTGGGCATTCAGCCAGTCGCGGAAACGCGCCGGGACGTTCATGCGTCCCTTGCTATCGAGATTGTGTCGATGCGTTCCCCTAAACATGCTGCGGCCTTCTCCAGAATCTTCCACTTTGACCCACTTTTCCCCACATCGTGAAGATTAGTGGGGATGCGGCTTGCTGTCAAGGATAAATATTGAATAATTACGGCATGTTAGCGCATGTTTATGAAGAGGTATAAAACACATTAAAGGATTCGTGTAATATATGGATTATGCAGTACAAAGTGATTTACCCATTTGTTTCCAGGTAATTCTGAAAAGCTGTGCCGGATGTCAGAGACATAATATAACTTCTTGTTAATCAGTTTATTGCGATATGTGTGCTAGGGTGTTGCAGGATTTTGCTGCGGAATCGATGAAAAAAGTGGAGTGAGCCGATAAGCCGGGTTCTGTCGTGGACGACCATTCCTCTAGGCCAGCACTTACGCGCAGGCTCCAGCAATCTACCCGCATGCACCGCGGACCACGGTATCGCATGCCTATTTGATCTTGCTCCAGGCGGGGTTTTCCCTGCCATTTCCGTTACCGGAAATGCGGTGCGCTCTTACCGCACCTTTTCACCCTTACCGGCGCTTGCGCGCTTGGCGGTATATTTTCTGTGGCACTTTCCGTAGGCTCACGCCCCCCGGCCGTTAACCGGCGCCTTGCCCTGTGGAGCCCGGACTTTCCTCTCCGGATCAATCCGCAGCGGTCGTCTGGCCCACTCCGAGGCGGATCATACGCGTTTTCAAGGCATCTGTCAGAAGAAAAAAAGACGCCATTCGCGGGCTATACTGTAGGAGTCAGAGCGGAGAAGTATTGGGCTTACTGGCAACTGACGCCGTTTTTTGGAGGATAAAAACCATGATTAATGATAACTTTCTGGATGAAGCCCGCGAAGTCCCGTCCACCGCTCCCATGGAAAGGGTGGTGGCGTGGTCTGTTTTTCGCAGTCGGGCAGATGCCCGCAATCTGCTGGATCATGTCCATCTGGCACCCGGGCAGGCATTGGTCGGTGGTCACGGTCAGGATAGTGTGGCCCCTTACTGGTGGGTAGGGGTGCAAGTACAAGATATGGGGCAATGGGGAAATACTACGGCAGTCAACAAGAAGGGGCGCCTGGGGGATTGAGTTCGGGAAAAAGGCCGCGCATGGCTTTGAGTAATGTGCGGCGATCGTGATGATGTTCAAGGACCTGCTTCTGGTAGGCGCTGCGTAATATCTGGCCGAGCCTGGGTCCCGGAGCAACACCCAGAGCCACCAAGTCTTCACCACGCAATAAGGCGTCGGGGAGGGTTTCCCAGAGTCCCAGTTGCTGCCATATCTCGCGGGTGCTGGCGATAGCCGGGACTTCCAGATGGCCGGCTCCCCGGGCATCAGCCAGAGCCAGGTCGAGAAGGAGGCTGCGATCCGGCACCTGAAGAGCCAGGCGGGAATACGCCTTGCGACCAGCCTGGGCATGGAACAAGGCATGGGGCTCCCCATGCCAGCGCAGTAACGGTATGATCTGTGACAGCAGATGCGCCCCCGGAAAGTAGCGGTTGAGAAAAAGTATGGCAGGTGCCAGAACCTGTTCATGACCGATGGCGCGCCAGATCTGCCGGGGGTCCCGTCGGGTACAGTTCGCTTTGCCGAGATCGTGTAACATTGCCGCCAGCATCAGCACAAGGTCTCTGGCCGCTTGGTCCTGGCGCAGCTTGGCTGCCTCAGCCAGCACTTTGCCGGTGTGTATCCAGACATCACCTTCGGGATGGGCATCCGGGCGCTGGGGAACAGCCTGCAAAGCGGCGAGGGCCGGAAAAGCGCCGATGCTACCGGTTTGCGCCAGGGCGTCCCAGGCTCTGCGCAGATTGCGCCCGCGTAAGAGCAGCGCCTCCCACTCCTTGCGCAGTCGCTCGGCCGGAAGCCCCGGCAATGCCATTGCCAGTTTTTGACAGATGCGGACGCTGGCGGCATCCAGATGAAAATCCAGTTGTCCGGCCAGGCGCGCAGTCCGGAAAGCTCTCAGGGGGTCCTCGACAAAAGTATCCGGATTCACTACACGCAGGCGTTTTTCCTGAAGATCGCAAAGGCCGCCGACGGCATCTAGTACCTGTCCGGTTCGCCAGTCCCAGGCCAGGGCGTTGACTGTAAAGTCACGCCGTCGGGCGGCAATGGACCAGGGGAGATGAGGATCGGGTATTCCCCCGCTTTGGGGCAGGGCAATTTCGGCACCGGCAACTATCCAGACTGCACAGCGGGCGCCCACCCGATGCGCAGCAAAGGATGCCAGGCATGCTTCGAGACGATTTTCGCCCAATCCGTATACTTCCAGATCCCAGTCATGCACCGGCAAACCCAAGAGGCTGTCGCGTACCGCCCCACCCACCAGCAGGATTCTCGCTCCCGCTTGTTCCAGCGCGGCGAAAACCGGCATGAGTCTGGGCGGCAGCGGGATATCCATAGGCCTTAGTGCTTGCGCATCTCGGTCAGTAACTCGGCGTAGCGTTCGGCAACCACCCGGCGTTTGATTTTCAGGGTGGGAGTGACCTCGCCGTGGGCCTCGCTCAAGGCCTCCGGCAACAGGGCAAAACGCCGCACCTGTTCATAGGAGGGCAAATCCTGCAAGGCAGCGGTAATGCTTTCCTGAATGGCTCTGCGGAGAATGCTGGCATCAGGATTGCTGCCAAAGCGGGTCTCCACCTGTTCCGGGTTGGGAAAAATCAGGGCGCTCAAATAAGGCAAGCGATCCCCAAATACCACGGCCTGACTGATCAGGGGCTGTGCCATCAAACGCATCTCGATTTTTTGCGGAGGGATGTTTTCACCTGCCGAATTAACGATCAGATCTTTTTTGCGGTCACAGATAGTCAGGTATCCTGCTGCATCGATGCTGCCCACATCACCGGTATGTAGCCAGCCATCGACCAGGGTTTCCCGGGTGGCACTGTCATTATTCCAGTAGCCGGACATGATGGATGGTCCGCGCACCAGTATTTCTCCATCGCCGGCTATACGTCCCTGGAGATTGGGCAGGAAGCGACCGACGGTTCCGGGGCGGATATGCTCCAGAGGATTGGCAGCGATGACTGGGCTGGCCTCGGTCATGCCATAACCTTCGACAATGGGAAGCCCGATTTCCAGGAAGAACCGGGCAATATCGGCATCCAGCGGCGCCCCACCTGACACAAAAAAACGCAGACGACCCCCCAGTTTTTTGCGTAAGCCCGAGGCAAGCAAGTGGCGGGCGAGGCGACGCTGCCACGACGCCGCAGGTTTGCTTACAGTGCTGAGCCCGGCACCGCGTTGCATGAAGCGGCCGACAATGCCCTTGCGCTCCTCGATGCCGCGCCGCACGCGGCTGTAGAGCAATTGAAAAACCCGGGGGACGGCAATGACAATATCCGGATGGGCGGCTTCCATATCCCGCAAAACCGTATCGGGGCGCTCGGCATAGGCGATTTCCAAGCCCAGCAGGTAGGCGCCAAAGTGACCGGTTCCGCGCTCGAACACATGGGAGAGTGGCAGAATGGACAACAGACGCTGCCCGCGCCGCAGCGGTACCAGAGGCAAAAAACCGGCAATATTGCTGAGAATGTTGCCATGACTGAGAATCACGCCCTTGGGCCAGCCGGTGGTCCCGGAGGTATAGACAATGCTGGCAATCTGATCTCGGTGCAGCTCGGCAAGGCGCTCTGCCCGCTCTTGCTGCTGGGCGTGAGTGTTACTCTGCTCCAGTTGGCTCCAGTGCTTCAGTCCGGCCCCCTCCGCTGCAGTCGCGTCCCTGAGCAGGATGCGTTCCCGGGGAACCCCCCAGCCTTCCCCCTGCATTTTTTCCCACTCCTGTTTGCCCTCCAGCAAGACCAACCCGGCGCCACTGTCTCCCAGCACATAGTGAATCTCCCGGGGGCTGAAGCTGGGATAAAGCGGGACGGTGATGGCACCTATGCTGAGAATGGCAAAATCCATGATGGCCCAGTCCATGGAATTGGGCGCCATCAAAATGACTCTTTCCCCGCGCTTGACGCCAAGGCGGAGTAAACCTTCGGCGCGCGCCTGCACTTTGGCCTGGAACTGGGCGGCACTGACTTTCTGAAAACCCTGTTGTTGTCTTTCCAGGGCAATGCAACCCTGGGGATCCAGGCTGCAACGCGCAAACAAGCCTTCCGGCAGACTCTGCAGCCGACCAAGATCCACCATCATTTCAGCGCATGGCCTTCTCGGCAGGGGTCAGGCTGCGTTTGAAGCTCTCCATCTGGAACAGGCGATCCATGTATTCCTGGGTAGCTTTGGCTGCTGCGGGCAGGCTGATACCCAACACTGGAAAGCGCCAGAGCAGGGGAGCGATAGCACAGTCCAGAATGGACAGTTCATCACCAAAAAGAAAGCGTTGCTGGGTAAAAATCGCGCTGAGCCCGGCCATGGTGCTGCGAACCTGTTCCTTGGCGGCCTTGTTCTGTTCCGGGCTGTAGCCGGACTGAAACAGTGGAGCAAACCAGTCCTGGTCAAAGCGCAGCAGGCCCATACGTACTTTGGCCCGGGAAATGGGGTCAACAGGAATCAGGGGCGGGTGCGGAAAGCGTTCATCCAGGTATTCCATGATCAGCACGGATTCGTGAATGGCGAGATCCCGGTCGAGCAGGGTGGGAACTTGATTGTAAGCATTGAGTTCGGCCAGTTCTTCAGGCTTCTGGGCAAGATCGACTTCGATGGTCTGATATTCCATCGCTTTTTCTTCCAGTACAAAGCGCACACGATGCGCATACACGCAATCTTCGCTGGAATATAAAGTCATCAGGGTTTTTTTACTGCTGGGCGTGGCCATAGGTGAACTTCCTTGATCGCAAAGTTAGGATATATTCATGCATGAAATCCCAGGGGGGTTTCATTGACGCCATGATTATACATGACTGACGCAATATTGGGGGTATTTCCCTGAAAGTGGGCATTTAAGAAAAAACTTATTTGTTAACAATTGTCAATACGTCTTGTCGAAGGCCGCGAGCCGCTGTAAACTGCCTGACCAGTCGGTAAGTTGTATAGAGACAACAAAATGTTGTAACCTAACCCATAGCACATAGGGAGAAGCGGTCCTGAGGATCGCACAGGGATAATTTCATGATCCGTCAGCGCACACTTAAAAATATGATTTGGGGTACCGGAATCGGCCTGCACAGCGGTCGTAAGGTTTACCTGGGACTGCGCCCTGCCCCGATCAACACCGGCATTGTGTTTCATCGCAGCGATATTGCTGGCGGTGCCTGTATCAAGGCTGATCCCTTGCATGTAGTGGATACCCGTCTTTCCACCAATATCGGGGATGGAGAAATTCGTGTAGGGACCATTGAACACCTGATGTCTGCCCTGGCGGGTCTGGGGATTGATAATGCCTACATTGATCTGGACGGCCCGGAAGTCCCGATCATGGACGGCAGCGCGGCGCCTTTTGTGTTTTTGATCCAGTGCGCCGGTATTGAAGAACAGAATGCGCCCAAGCGTTTTATTCGTATTACCCAGCCGCTGCTGGCCGAAGATGGTGATCGTTGGGTGCGTCTGGAGCCATTTGATGGATTCAAGGTCAGTTTCACCATAGATTTTGACCACCCTGTGGTAAAAAACGGGGGCCAGGATGTGACCGTGGATTTTTCACGGACGTCTTACTTGAAAGAAGTGGCGCGTGCCCGGACTTTTGGGTTTATGCGTGAGGTGGAAACTCTCCGGAAAATGGGCCTGGCTCTGGGCGGTAATCTGGATAATGCGATTGTCGTGGATGATTACCGCATTCTCAATGAAGAAGGTCTGCGCTACACCAATGAGTTCGTTCGCCACAAGGTGCTCGATTCCATCGGTGATTTGTATCTTCTCGGACATCCTCTGGTCGGGCATTTTTCCGGACACAAGGCGGGCCATGCTCTGAATAACAGTCTGTTACGCGCCTTGCTCAAGCGCCGGGACGCCTGGGAGTTTGTCGATTATTCCGAAGCTTCGGCACCTTTTTCCTTCGCCGAAACCCTGGTAACCGCTTCCGCCTGAGCTTGTTCCAGAGTCGCCGCCAGACGCAGCATGGCGGCAGCAATGTCCGGCGCCATGGCTTTTCCGCTTTCGCGGAGTATGGGTGCGGCTTGTGTCGCGTATCGATGTGTTTTCTTCGGTGCTGGGGATTGCGTCGGCAATTGTGCTTGCCAGGGTCTGACGCTGGATTGAATCTGTTGTACCGGCGAGTCGGGAAAGGCTTTGTTCCAGCTTTTGATCAATTTTTTTTCATGGCGGCGTAACCAGGTGTGCCAAACCGGGCTCTGGCAAAGTACCTGCAGGGTGTTATTTGACCAGCCAGCCAGCCAGGTGCAATCCTGGGCCTCCAGTCCCAGCAAGGCATTCCAGGCAGCTTGACGTTCCCGCAGTATCTGGGCTTTTTGCAAAATAGTCCCGATATGGCCCGGCTGGCGACCGGCAAAGGGACGCTGTGCGCGCTGTCGTTTATCATTCATGGGCTTTCATGCTAACCTGCACAATATTTTTTACCTAGGCTTGTCTATTCATGTTTGGAACCATCATCCGTCATGTGGTTGGTAGTCGCAATGAGCGTCTGATCAAGAAGGCCCGCGTGGTAGTCGCCCGGATCAACGCCCTGGAGGAACAATACCAGGCCATGGACGATGCGACTCTCGCGGCGCAGACGGCGGTTTTCAAGGAGCGCATTGCCCAGGGCGAGTCCCTGGATGCCATCCTTCCCGAGGCTTTTGCCGTAGTGCGCGAAGCAACCCGTCGGGTCATTGGCATGCGTCACTATGACGTGCAGCTGATTGGCGGTTACATGCTGCACGAAGGCAAAATTGCCGAAATGCGGACGGGTGAAGGCAAAACCCTGGTCGCTACCCTGCCAGCGTACCTCAATGCCCTGCCCGGTAAGGGCGTTCATGTCATTACCGTCAATGATTATCTGGCCAGCCGTGATGCCCAATGGGTAGCGAAAATTCATAATTTTCTCGGTCTCAGCGTCGGTACCATTATTTCCGATCTGGCCACGGAAGATCGCCGTGCAGCCTATGCGGCAGACATTACCTACGGAACCAATAACGAATTTGGCTTCGATTATCTGCGCGATAACATGGCTTTTTCCCCCGCCGACCGGGTGCAGCGCGGCTTGCACTACGCCATTATTGACGAGGTGGACTCCATCCTCATCGATGAAGCCCGGACTCCACTGATTATCAGTGGTCCCACCGAAGAAAATACGGATTTGTATTTCCGTGTGGACAAGCTGGTGGGGGAATTTGTGGTTGACGAAGACTACACGGTGGACGAAAAAGCCAAGCAGGTCATGCTCACCGAAGAGGGTATCGAAAAAGCTGAGCGGCTGATGGCCGAGCATGGTCTGTTGACCGAGGACAATCTCTACGATCTGGCTAATGTCACCCTGGTCCATCATCTCAATCAGGCATTGCGGGCGCATGTCATCTATCACCGCGAAACCGACTACATTGTGCGCGATGGCGAAGTCTGCATTGTCGATGAATTCACCGGGCGCATGATGACCGGCCGGCGCTGGTCCGACGGGCTGCATCAGGCGGTGGAGGCCAAGGAGGGGGTTGAAGTCCAGAATGAAAATCAGACCCTGGCTTCCATTACCTTCCAGAACTACTTCCGGATGTATGAAAAACTGTCGGGAATGACCGGTACGGCGGACACCGAAGCCTTTGAGTTGAACCAGATTTACAATCTGGAAGTGGTGGTGATTCCGACCCATAAGCCGGTGCGGCGTCTGGATATGGCCGATCTCATCTATCGCACTGCCCAGGAAAAATGGACCGCCATTGTCGAGGATATTCGCGATTGCCATCAGCGCGGTCAACCGGTGCTGGTGGGTACCACTTCCATTGAGCACAACGAATTTTTATCCCATCTGCTCAAGCAGGCCAAAATTCCGCATGAGGTACTGAATGCCAAGCAGCATCAACGGGAGGCGGAAATCATCGCCCAGGCAGGCACACCCGGTGCGGTGACCATTGCCACCAATATGGCTGGTCGTGGAACCGATATTGTCCTGGGCGGTAATGTCGGTCATCAGGTGGATATGGTGCTGGCGAATCCGGATCTGGATGAAGACAGTAAAAGCGCGCGTGCCGAGGCCCTGAAAAATGGTTGGCAAGGCCTTCATGACCGGGCTATTGAGGCGGGTGGCCTGCATATTATCGGCACCGAAAGGCATGAATCCCGGCGCGTCGATAATCAGCTGCGCGGTCGTTCCGGCCGTCAGGGAGATCCGGGTACCACCCGTTTTTATCTTTGCCTGGAAGATCCTTTGATGCGGATTTTCGGCAGCGATCGCCTGGGTGGCTTGATGCAGAAACTGGGCATGAAGGAAGGCGAGGCCATCGAGCATCCCTGGGTGACTAAATCTATTGAAAACGCCCAACGCAAGGTGGAAAGCCGCAACTTCGACATTCGTAAACAGTTGCTGGAATATGATGACGTCGCAAATGAGCAGCGCAAAATCATTTACCAGCAGCGCAATGCCTTTATGGATTCCGATGATGTCAGTGCAGAAATCCAGATGCTGCGGGAAGATGTGCTGGATGCCGTGCTGGCTGACTACACTCCCGCTGGAGTCATGGAAGAAGAATGGGATGTGCCGGGTCTGGAGTCTGCCCTGCAGCGGGTGTTCGGACTGGACGCACCTGTTGCACAATGGCTGGAAGCCGACAAACGGTTGAATTATGAAGGTCTGCGCACCCGAATCATGACGATGGTTCAGACGGCTTACGCTGAAAAAGAGAACTTGATGGGCAGCGAGATGGCGCGTCATTTTGAAAAGTCCATCATGTTGCAGGTGCTGGACAGCCAGTGGAAAGATCATCTGGCGAGCATGGACCACCTGCGCGAAGGTATTCATTTGCGGGGCTATGCCCAGAAAAACCCCAAGCAGGAGTATAAAAAAGAGTCTCTGGCCATGTTCAACAGCATGCTGGCGCGGATGCGTGAGGAGGTCATCAGTACCTTGTCGCGTCTGCATGTCAGCCCCGCCGCTGAGACCATGGATTGGGACACCCTGGCCCGGGCTGCGGCACCTCAGCATCTGCAGTTTTCCCATCCGGATTTTGCGGCGGAAACGACTGCGGATAATATCGGTTTATCCATGGTTGCCGGAACGGTTCTAGGGGAAAGCATGGCCGAAGCCGCCGGTCAGTCGCCCCTGCAGGTGGATGATAAAATTGGTAGAAATCAGCCCTGCCCCTGTGGTTCAGGGAAAAAATACAAGCATTGTCACGGACGCTTGCAATAAGGAGGCGCTATGGCTGTTGGTCTTCTTCCCCCTCATGATTTACTGCCGGTATCAGGATTGCGCCTGGCCGTTGCCGAGGGAGGCGTGCGTTATGCCGGAAGGCGTGATCTCACCCTGATAACGCTGGCGGAAGGCAGCGAGGTTGCCGGAGTCTTTACCCGTAATCGCTTTTCGGCGGCACCGGTGATAGTGGCCCAGCGACATCTGTCTGCAGGAACTCCTGTTCGGGCGCTGATCATCAATACTGGCAATGCCAATGCCGGTACGGGTGCGGCAGGAATGCAGGCGGCCGAGAATTCCTGCCGGTCAGTCGCGACCGCCTTGGGCGGTACGCCCGAGTCGATCTTGCCTTTTTCCACCGGCGTCATTGGTGAACCCGTGGACCTGGCGGAGAAAATTTCGAAAGCTCTGCCCGTTTTAACCGCGCGTCTGGATGAAAATAATTGGGAAATAGCGGCGGCTGCGATCATGACCACGGATACGATTCCCAAGGCCTGTTCCCGGCAAATCGATCTGGATGGTCAGCGGGTGACCATCACCGGCATGGCCAAGGGTTCGGGGATGATTCGCCCGGATATGGCCACCATGCTGGCCTATATTGGCACCGACGCGGCCTTGCGGGGGGCGGCCTTGCAGCAGTGTCTGCAGGATGCCTTGGCTCAATCCTTCAACCGAATTACCGTGGATGGCGATACCTCTACCAACGACGCCTGTATTCTCATGGCGACCGGACGGAGTTTGACCAAGGCGGTGACGCAGGTGGACGATCCGCGTTATGCCCCTCTCTGTGCGGCCATCACCGAAGTGGCGCAGTTTCTGGCCCAGGCCATTGTCCGCGATGGTGAAGGAGCCAGTAAATTTATACCTATTCACATCTCCGGCGGGCGCAGTCAGGAAGAATGTCTGCAGGTAGCCTATCGCATGGCCCATAGTCCTCTGATCAAAACCGCTTTTTTTGCCTCGGACCCGAACTGGGGGCGTCTGCTGGCAGCCATCGGTTCAGCGGGGGTGGGTGACCTGGAAGTCGATCTGATCCAGGTCTGGTTGGGAGATGCCCGCATCGTCAGGGATGGCGCCAGGGATCCCGATTATACAGAAGCCGCCGGACAGGCAGTGATGGCCGGGGAGGAAATCCCGGTGCGGGTGGATCTGGGACGGGGGATCGCCACGGCGACTATCTGGACCTGTGATCTCTCTTATGACTATGTGCGTATCAACGCCGATTATCGCAGCTGATGAACGTCGTTCCGGTAGCTACAGGAATTTTGCAGGACGCTGAGGGGCGTCTGCTTATTTCCCTGCGACCCGAAGGCAAACCCTGGCCAGGCTTCTGGGAGTTTCCCGGTGGCAAGGTGGATCCGGGTGAGACCCCCGCAGAGGCCTTGCAGCGCGAGTTGTGGGAAGAAATCGGGATTCGTGTCCTGGATGCTGAGCCTTTCCGGACCTTGGATTATACTTATCCTGAGCGGACGGTCCGCCTGCATTTTTACCGGGTCCGGCGCTGGGAAGGCGATGCCTACGGCAAGGAAGGGCAACAGATCCGCTGGTTATATCCCTGGGAAATCCCCGCACTGGAATGCTTGCCTGCCAATCTGCGCATGACTGCAGCGGTACTCGAAGAATCCCTGCCGCGCCCGCCCCTTTGTCTGATTGCCGATCCTTCCCGACTGGAGCCCGCAGTATTTGCCAATGCCTGGCGTCAGGCTTTGCGGGCGGGACTGCGGTGGGTCATCCTGCGCTGTAAAAATCCTCTGGATGCCGGGCAGGTGTCTCAGCTGCACAAACTCTGTGCAGAAACCCTGGCTCAAGGCGCCCAGCTGTGGCTGAATCATCCTGACCCGCTGCCGGACTGGCCAAGAACCGGGCGTCATCTGACCCAGGCCCAGCTGGATGCCGGTTTAAGGCCTGATGAAGCTTTTGGCGTTTCCTGTCATGACGGGGAGGGTGTGCACCAGGCGGCCCGTGCAGGGGCGCGATATGCCCTGCTGTCTCCGCTGTTCCCTACGGCTTCTCATCCGGATACGCCGGCCCTGGGCGCAGATGCTTTTGCGGAATTGGTGGAAAGCGCGGCTATTCCCCTGATTGCCCTGGGCGGGTTATCTGCCGAGCGTATTCCTGCAGCTATGGCTACCGGTGCCAGTGGGGTGGCCGTGCTGTCCGGGATTCTCGAAGCGTCTGATCCTTTCGTTGTCACCACCGATTTCCTGCACTATTGGAGGCCTTGAGTGCCCCGGATTTCCGTCGTCATCCCGCTTTATAATGAAATCGACAATGTGACGCCCCTCTGTGATGCCCTGGCTGCGGCGCTGGCTGGGGCGGATGTGGAAATCATCATTGTCGATGATGGCAGCCGCGATGGCAGTGCTGCGGCCCTGGACCGGGAGGCCGAAGCGCGGGGCGATCACTTCAAGATGATCCATCTGCAAAGAAATTTCGGGCAGACTGCCGCCATGCAGGCGGGCATTGATGCGGCTCAGGGCGAAGTCATCGTGACCCTGGATGCGGATTTGCAAAATGATCCCCTGGATATTCTGCCCCTGGCTGAACGGTTGCTGGCAGAAAACCTGGATGTGGTGGCGGGCTGGCGCAAAAATCGCCAGGATGGGCTGCTCCTGCGCAAAATTCCCTCGCGTATAGCCAACCGCCTGATTCGCCGCCTGACCGGGGTGTTTTTGCATGATTATGGTTGTACGCTCAAAGCCTATCGGGCCTCGGTACTCAAGGGGGTACGTCTGTATGGTGAGATGCACCGTTTCATCCCGGCCTGGCTTTCGACCCTGACTTATACGGACCGTATTGTCGAGGTGCCGGTGCGCCATCATCCGCGCCGGGCGGGTAAGAGTAAATATGGCATATCCCGGACTTTCCGGGTACTGGTAGACCTGCTTTTCGTCAAGTTTTTTCTGGGCTATAGCCAGCGACCCATGCACTTTTTCGGGGTGATCGGTCTTTTTTCCCTGTTTGTCGGCTCCGGTATGCTGATTTATCTGTTTATTGACAAGTTTGCGGAAGGCGCAGAAATTTCCGGTCGCCCCATGCTGATTGCCGGAGTGCTCTTTTTTCTGGCGGGCCTGCAGTTTCTGAATACCGGGATTGTCGGCGAGATGCTGTCGCGGATTTATTTTGAAGGGCAGGGCAAGACGACCTATGTGGTGCGCCGAGCGGTGCATCTGGATGTGCCGCCGGAACACTAATGCCGATTCCTATTCTGATGTATCACAATATCGCCCGCGCTCCAGAAGGTGTGAAGTTGCGGGGCTTGTATGTTTCTCGCCAACGCTTCCGGCGCCAGATGGGCTTATTGCGGCGCTTCGGTTATCAAGGCCTGTCCATGACCGCTGCATTGCCTTATTTACGCGGAGAAGCCCAAGGGAAAGTGGTAGCCATTACTTTTGATGATGGCTACCGCGATAATCTGGAAAACGCCTTGCCTATTTTGCAGGATGTCGGCTTTACGGCGACCTGTTACATGGTCAGTGCGGCGCTTGGAGGCGAGAACCACTGGGATGCCGAACAATTGGGGGTGCATAAGCCGTTGATGTCTGTGGCAGAGCTGCGGCAATGGCAGGAAGCCGGGATGGAAGTGGGAGCCCACAGTCGTCATCACCCCCGCCTGCCAGAACTGCAGGAATCTGCACTGCGGGACGAAATAGGAGGCTCCCGAGAAGATCTGGAGTCGCTGCTGGGCGTCCCGGTTACGCAGTTTTGTTACCCATACGGAGCCGCAGGACAGCGCGAGCAGGAAGCCGCAAAGCAGGCTGGATTCCTGGCAGCGGTCTCCGTGCGCAGGGCGCGTGCAACACCAGGGAAAGAAAACCTATTTGATCTTCCCCGAGTGATGGTGGGAGGGCATCATGGTCCCCATGTATTTCCTCTGCAAATCTGGACGCAGCATGAGGATCATCATTGAAAAATGGGCCGCGTATCCTTTGGGTTGGCACCAACCCGGGCGGCGGTGGCACGGAAACCCACATGATTACCCTGTGCTCCGCTTTGGCGGAAGCTGGTGCAGAAGTACACGCTTTTGTGCATCCTCAAGGGAAAATTGCCGAGTCCCTCGCGACCAGCCAGGTCGTTCTGCATTACGGGAAATTCCGCAACAGTGCGGATTTGCGCGGGATATTCGCCCTTGGACGGCTTATCCAGAAAATGCGTCCAGACTGGATAGTAGGCAGCTTCAGTAAGGAATACTGGCCACTGGCTCTGCTCAGTCGCCTGCATGGCTGTCCTCTGGTGTTGTTCAGGCATATGGATTTACGCCTCAGGCCCAGTACGCGCTGGCTGCTCTCCCGCTGGCCATTGCGTCTTTTCGCCATTTCCGAATATTTACGTGGCCGCCTGATGGATCAGGGTATTCCGCCGGCGCGGGTAGAAGTGCTCTTGAACCCCATTCATCTGGAAGAGTTCCATCGTGATGCGCAGGCACGGCAGCGCTTTCGTCAGGAGCTAGGCGTCAATGATGCAGATTTTCTGGTAGGTTTTGTGGGTGCCTGGCATCGCGGCAAGGGGGTTTTCCTGCTGGCTGATGCCATTGATGCTGCCCATGCGCAAAACCCCCATGTTCACGGCCTGTGGCTTGGTGGCGGTGCCCATGAAGAGGCATTACGGGCAAGGCTTGCCAATAAGCCCTGGCATCATCTGCTGGGTTGGAAAAATCCGGTCATGCCCTGGTACAGTGCTATGGAATTTTTGGCTCTCCCGTCCATAGAGCCGGATACTTTCGGTCGGGTTTGCCTGGAAGCGCAGGCTTGCGGTACGCCGGTGCTGGGCGCGGATATGGGTGGGATTCCCGAAAGTTTTGCAGCGGGGCAGAGTGGTTTGTTACTCCCTGCTGGCGCAGTGCGGGATTGGCAGGATGCCATTTTGCGGGTGGCGACAGATGTTCCCTTCCGACAGGGTTTGGCCGCAGCTGGTCCGGATTACGCCCGGCGCTTTGCTGCGAATGTCATCGCCCGGAGTTTATTAACAACCTTGCTGCCATGACATAACTGCTACCACGTTTTATGATAGGGGCTGTTTATTCGCTGAGGCAGGAGGCAAGGTCATGCAGGTAGCCATGTTACGGCCTTTGTCTATCAAAGAGTATCTGGAAGGTGAGGAGCAGGCCGATATGCGTCACGAGTACGTGGCCGGGCAGGTTTATGCCATGGCTGGGGCCAAGCTGCGTCATATCCAGATTGCGGGTAATGTGTATGGGTTGCTCTGGCAAAAGACTCTTGGTAGTCACTGTCAGGTACTGAACAGCGACATGAAAGTGCGGGTAGCAGCAGTAGATGCCTTTTATTATCCCGATGTGGTGTTGCGCTGTGGCGTGCCTTTATCCGGAGAGACGCTCTATCTGGAAGATCCCTGTCTTGTTGTGGAAGTCATGTCGGCGAGCACGGAAAATGTGGACCGTCGAGAAAAAATGCAAGCTTACCAATCGCTTCCCAGCCTGCAGGAATATGTTTTGGTAGATAGCGAAAAAGCCGTCATCGAGGTCTTTCGCCGACATCCAGACGGTTGGTGGCATGAGTTGTTGAATGATCCTGAAAACGACAAGGCTTGCTTTCAGTGTGTTGACCTGTCGTTTGCCTTGGCGGACATTTATGTTGGGGTCGATTTGCCCTCAGCCTTGGCGACCGGTTGCCCGTAGCTTCTGATGAGACGTCTATTGCCCGCAGAACCCCGGCGCATCATCATGATCAAGTCACACAGCGCCGGTGTCGGCGACATTCTGCGTAGCTCTGCGGCATGGGCTGTGCTCAAGAAACGCTGGCCTAAAGTTGAACTGCATCTGGTGTTTTTGACCCGCTGGCCTGGATATCCCAGTGAAGAACTCATTCAAGAGCATCATCTACTGTCCAGTGCGTATTTTTTAGCCATGAAGGAAGGGCGCTGGTGGGGCATACGTGGAGTTGGTCCCCGTACCTGGGGGCGTTTACTCCCGGCATTAAGAAAAATTGCTGAACAGGTACAGCCTGATCTGATCATTGATCATGAGCCATTTGGCTTGGAAACGAGTTTGGTGGCACTTTGGCTGCGCAGTCTCTATAAGGTACCCATAGTGGGGGTCAATCAGGTGTTGGGGCGAGGTTTGTTATATGACGTTGCTGGCCCGAGTTTGCGTAACTATGCAAAACGACAGAAACTATCTTGGCCAATGGACTATACCGAAAGAGACTTTGCTGCGCTTGCCGCATTGGGGCTTTATCGAGAAGGGCAAAAGATAGTGCTTGCCGAGACAGAGTCTGGAAGACTGTTTCGTGAACAATTGCAAAGACAATTGCCAAAAGAAGGGTTGCCGGTGATTGGGTTAAATATAGGTTGTGGGACACCAGATGCTGAAAAGAAACGACCTGATCTCGATTTGCTAGTCAGTGCACTTGGCTATATGCAGCAAAAATTATCTTATGTCTTGCTGCTTACTGGGGCACCTAATGAGCGTGAAATTAATCGGTCTTTCATGAAAAAATATCAAGATAAATGGGGTGATGTTCATTGCTTGATTGATCTCTCTGGACTCACCACGCTTTCTGGCCTTACTGGAGTCATAACCCTTTGCGATGGTTTTATCTCCAGCGATTCTGGCCCTTATCATATGGCGGTTGCCCAGGGGATTCCAACTCTGGCGTTGTTTAATTTTGCTAGTCCAGAGCATTATCATCACGAGGCATCCATTGTGATGATGAACGATTTTGATCAATACTCCCTGCTTGGTTTTTTTGAAGAGGTGAATAACCCTCCGTTGAGAAAAACGCAATGGAATGGTTGAAAGTTAAAGAACAAGGATTATTTTATTCCTATGTTCTTCCGCTTTTTTTCTTTCCTCTAAGCACGGCTGGAGCTGGGATATCTTCTGGATTGTTGATCCTGACGTACGGGATTAGTGGATATTGGCGTAATTGGCGATCTGTTTTTAATAGACCTTGGGCAGTTCCTTTATTATTGTTGATTGCGTGGACAGCTTTTGGACTGTTGTGGACAACAAATTTTTTCTATGGTACGAAAGTTGTCGAAGCAACTGGATACGGTTTTTTTGCGCTTTTTGGTGCAACCATGCCGTGGAAAGAGCAGTGGATAAAAATTTTGATAAGATTTTTTATCCTGGGTTTGGTAATGAATGCCATTTTGGCGTTTTTGATGACTTGGCATGTGTTGCCGTGGCATAATGTAAATAACTTGCCATACACGGGATTTGGTGGACATATATATATCTCTCTTGCCATCGTTCATGTATTTTTGTGGATGGTTTGGGATTTGAAGTTTCAATGGAACTTCAAACGGTGGTTGAATATAGTTATTGCTATTATACTTTTTGTTCAGTTGGTTTTGGCGCAAGGCCGCTCAGGTCAGTTACTCTTCATTATTTTGTTGCCTGCTGCAGTTTGGTTGCTATACAAAGGAAGGTGGCGGTACTGGTTTTCTTTGGTAATTTTGCTTTGTGTTTCGGGAATGATTTTTGTGCCCTCGGTTTATGGGATGTTTGCTCTCGGAGTTCATCAGTTAATTCATTTTAATATTCATGCTGCGGACACTAATTCTAGCTGGGGCTTGCGAATTATTGCGATGATGGGAGGGATTATGATGTTTTTTTCCCATCCTATATTTGGGGTTGGTACAGGCAGTTTCTTATCAAGCATTACTGCTCTTCAGGACGCGCACATGCTACCTAAGACACCCTTGTTTATTATGAATACGGCGGCAAATAGCTTCATTAGTGAAGCTGCTGTTTTAGGTATAATTGGGTTGGGGCTATTTCTTTGGTTTTTGTGGGGGGTTATAAAGGAAGCATGGGGTGATAGAATGATGCCCCAAAATTGGTTTGCGTTATCGTATTTTTCGATTTTTATTGTTGGTGGAATGTATAATAGTTTAAATTGGGGTTATGCTGATTCTATTACTATTGCATTAATGGCAGGGTTGCCTCTGAATCGTTTTTTTATTCCTGTTTGTGATACTCGCAAGAATGTCTAAACATCTTGTATCGGTGGTTTATATAACCTTGAATGCTGAAAAGTATTTAGAAAAATCTCTGGATAGCGTTAAAAATATTGCTCAGGAAATTTTGATTGTCGACTGCGGCTCTACTGATCAAACTTTATCCATTGCTCAAAAGCTTAAAGTTAAGGTTATATCCAGAACTTGGGAGGGCTTTGCTGCGCAAAGACAGTTTGCTGTGGATTCGGCTTGTTGCGATTGGGTGTTGATGCTGGATGCGGATGAGGTTTTAACCGAATCAGGTGTACAGATGATTGTTGAAGCACTCTCCTATCCTTCTGATGTTTCAGCCTATTTTTTGCGTCGCCTGAGTATTTTTCATGATAAAAAAGTTCTTCATGGCGATTGGGGCCATGATCGTGTTCTGCGCTTGTTTGATCGTCGTCAGGGGAAATACACGGATAATTTGGTACATGAAGCATGGGAAACTTGTGCCCCCAAAAAAACTTTACCTGGCATTTCACTATTTCATTATTCATATAAAGATTATTCTGAACTTATTGAGAAAATGCGGCGCTATGCCATGCTTAACGCCCAACAGCTTAGGCAGAAGGGTAGAGTCTTGCGTGCCCATATGCCAATGACCCACGCAATTGCAGCCTTTACGCGCAGTTATTTTCTTCGCCTGGGAATGCTCGATGGTGTCGAAGGCGCGGCCATTGCCTGGACCACCGCCCTGGGCGCTTTCATGAAGTACGCCATTGCTCTGGAAATGCAGGCGCAGGACAAGGATACTTCATGAATTTACTGGTCCTGCGCCTCAGTTCTCTGGGAGATGTGCTGCATACCTTGCCCGCCATTTCCGATCTCGCGATCCATCGTCCCGATCTGCAGGTAGACTGGCTGTTAGAACCCGCCTTTGCGCCCATTGTGGCCTGGCATCCTGGGGTGCATCAGGCTATTCCTTTTTCTTTGCGCGCCCTCAAAAAAAAACCACTGGCTGCTCCGCAGGCCCTTTTCACGTTACGTAGGGTACTACGGGCCAACCGCTATGACGTGGTTCTGGATGCCCAGGGTTTGTATAAAAGTGCCCTATTGGCGCGTATGGCGGGGGTGCCGGTGCTCGGGCTGGATGCGCAAAGCGCTCGGGAGCCGGGGGCTTCCCACTTGTATCAGCAGCGTTTTAGCGTCCCCTGGACCAGCTCTGCCATAGAGCGTAATCGTCAACTTTTTGCCCTGGCTCTGCAATATCCACTGTCCAGTACGCCTCCGGACTTTGCCTTGGCCTGCCGCCGCTCGCAATGGCAGGAGCAAGCACTGGACGATGCATTACAGCCCTTTGTTGATAAACCCTTTGTGATCGGTTTTCACGCGACCTCTGCCGTCTGGAAAACCAAGGAATGGCCGGAGACCCACTGGAAAGCCCTGGCGTCACGTTTAAAGGATGAGGGCTTGAATCTGCTCTTGCCTGCTGCCGATGAACGCGAGCGGCAGCGGGTGGCGCGTCTGCAAATCGGCGCCGATAATGTCCTGGCTCTTCCGCCTCTGAGTCTGGAGGGCTTGGCTAAAGTGACGAGTCGGGCGCAGGCATTTGTGGGGATGGATACCGGACTTTCTTATCTGGCGACTGCGCTGGGATTGCGTGGAGTGACGCTTTACGGGTCCACTTCCGCTGAACGATTGTTTGTGAAGATTGATCAGCAAATCAGCCTGCAAAGTCCGCAATCCTGCGCGCCTTGTGGCAAACCCTGCTGCCCGTTGCCCGAGGCGCAAAATGGCTGGATACTTTGCCAGGAGGCGCTGGATCCTGAGCGTGTCTGGCTTGCTTTATCTTCCCTACTGGAGTCCCCCGCCGCATGAATTCGCCTCTCAGACTCTTACCGGAAGAACGGCGCCGTTATCGTCGTCATCAGTTCTGGACAGATCATGGCATTTTTCGCGAGTGCTTTTATGCGAATTTTCATGAAATGGTTCCGGGCGTTTTTCGTTCTGCCCAGCCTTCACCCCGGCAATTAAGGCGTTGGCAGCAGCATTATGGTCTGAAGGCGGTGTTGAATTTGCGGGCACCTGCTCCCCATGAGCCCCATTACCGACTGGAACAGGAGGTTTGTGATGCCACGGGAATGCAGCATATCGTCCTGCACGGTATTGGCTCCCGGGACCTACCCGAAAAAGAGCGGTTGCTGCAAGCCATAGACCTTTTGACCGAATTACCGAGACCTTTTTTGCTGCACTGCAAATCGGGGGCGGATCGCGCCGGTTTCATGAGCGTTCTCTATATGCATCTGGTGATGGCGCAGCCCATGAAGACCGCCCAGCGTCAGCTGCGGCTCTGGCCATTTGGTCACATTCGTCATGCCAATACCGGAATACTCGACTGGTTTTTCACCAGTTATCGTCAAGCTCTGGTGAATGAACCGGATCTGTCCCTGCGCCAGTGGATTGAGCGCGATTACGATCGCCTTGCGCTGCTGAAAAGTTTTCGACCCTGGTACCGTCTGGACTGGCTGACTGATCGGTTGCTGCATCGCGAATGATGACGCGCCGGATTTATGCAGGAGTCCTCTTGCTGTTGACGCCGCTGCTCTGGATCTTCACCCGGTGGCGGGGTTGGCGGCGTCCTCCCTATCGGGAAAGATGGCGGGAGCGCTTTGGTTGGGGGGACATCCATCATGACCGCCCCCTATGGATCCATGCGGTCAGTGTGGGCGAGGCCATTGCGGCGGTTCCCTTGGTCCATGCCCTGCAAAAACGCTATCCAAGGATTCCGGTTCTGGTGACCAGTACGACGCCTACGGGCGCAGAAATTGTCGCCCAGCGCCTCGGCACGAGCGTGCGCCGCCATTACCTGCCCTATGATACTTCTGCGGCGATGCGGCGTTTTTTGCAGCGCCAGCAGCCGCGTGTCTGTCTCATCATGGAAACGGAAATCTGGCCGAATTTATGCTACTGGGCCGCGCAGTTTCAGGTGCCGGTATTATTGATCAATGCCCGTTTATCCCCGCGCTCGCTGAAAGGATATGGACGCTTTTCGCGGCTGTTCCGTCCCGCGCTTGCCAGTATGACCGCCGTAGCAGCACAAAGTCCTGAAGATGCCGAGTCCTTCCGACAACTGGGAGCGGCAAAAGTGGTCGTCATCGAAAATATCAAATATGACCTACCGGAACCGCTGGAGGCTTTGGAGAAAGGTCGCTTCTGGCGACAGCATCTGGCCACCCGTCAGGTTTGGGTCTTTGCCTCCACCCACGCCGGCGAAGAAAAAATGGCGATAGACGTTTTCAAACAATTACAGTTAGCTTGGCCCCACCTTTTGCTGGTGCTGATTCCCCGGCATCCCTCTCGCCGCGTCGAAGTGGAGGCGGAACTGCAAGCAGCTGGTGTTCCCTATGCCTTACGCTCGGAGAATGGTGAAACGGCGCGTAAAAGTGTTTTTCTAGTGGATACCTTGGGAGAGGTGATGGATTTTTATGCGGCGGCTGATCTGGTGACGATGGGCGGCAGTTTTGTCCCTGTTGGCGGACATAATCCACTGGAGGCTGCCGTACTTTCCTGTCCCGTTATTTTTGGTCCGCATATGGAAAATTTTCGGCGCATTGCCCGGGATATGCTGGACAGAGATGCAGCCGTTCAGGTGGATGATGCCAATGCCCTGGCGCAACAGTTGCAGCTGTGGTTGCGGCGCCCGGAAAGCGCTCGGGAACAGGGGAACAGGGCGTTGGCCTTTGTCCAGCAGCAGCGTGGCTCCCTGGAAAAAATCATGCAGCTTCTGGACGATCTGGATTTGTCCTAGCTCGGGCATCTGTCCTGGTAGATTTTCAGCGACTTTGGCCCGCGCCTTTGTTGTTTTTGGCGAAATCCAGCGCCCGTCAGGAGAGCTGTTTGAGCCCGCAGGGCGAGTTCTCTCCTGACAGCGGGATGAGACCTGGAACCACAGGCAAGGGACGTTGAAGCAAAAAGCTGCCAGGACAGATGCCCGAGCTAGGACAACATAGCCTTCCGCAGTCGCGACAGACCTTCCTCCAGAGTAGCTCGGGGCGTGGCAAAATTCAGGCGCACAAAACCTGCTCCACCCGGCCCGAAGCTGGGACCAAGATTGAGTCCGAGTCCAGCTTTAAGGAGGTTCTCCTGAATAGTGACGTCGTCGCCATAGGCGCTGACATCCAGCCAGGCCAGGTAGCCGAACTCAGGAATGCGATAGCCCAGATCGGGCAATTCCTGTTGCAGAAAATCCTGAATAAACCCGGCGTTAGTCAGCAGATACTGCCTGAGTGCAGACTGCCATTCTGCCCCCAGCTGCCAGGCGCTGGTCATGGCTTTCAGGGCACAGGTGTTGGTCTGATGGATCTGGCTGCGATACAGCTCATCCCGAAACATCTGGCGCAGTTCCGGATCGGGAATGATGGCTATGCCGCCCCCAATGCCCGCAATATTGAAGCTTTTGCCAGCCGAGCTCAGCAGGACGGAGCGGGAAGAAAAAACTGGAAAAGGAATGTGTTGGACGTAACTGAGATCCGCGTGAATTTCATCGCTGATCACCACGCACCCGGCGGCGCTGCAAAGATCCGCCAGATGCTGCAGTTCTTCGGCGGACCAGACCCGTCCTACGGGATTATGGGGCGAGCACAGCAATAACAATCGGGAGCGGGTCAGGGCCTCCTCCAGCGCCGGCCAGTCAATGGAGTAGCTATTGTCTGCGCCTCTCTGGAGTGGCGCGAGGAGCAGTTCCCTCCCGTTTTTCTGCACGGCCGTCATGAACGGCGGATAGATAGGAGGCATGACGATGACGCTATCCCCCGGCTGGGTAAAAGCCCGTACTGCGGCAAACAAGGCGGGAACCACGCCGCTGATACTGCCAGTGGCGCCGGGTTCTGGGCGCCAGTCGTGGCGGGTTTCCATCCAGTTCTCGGCCGCCTCTACCATGAATGGCCCGGCACTGGGATAGCCAAAAATAGGGTGATCCAGACGTTGCTGCAGTGTCGAGATGATACATTCCGGTATGGCAAAATCCATGTCGGCAACCCACATGGGTAAGACTTCCCCGCCAAAACGATGGGCCGCGTCATCCCATTTCAGAGAGCCAGTGCCCATGCGTTGAATGGGCGTGTCGAAGTCGAAAATGGCCTCTTCCTGATTTTTCATAAGCGTTCCCAGAGCGTCACCTGCGCGATGCTGTGTTGATATTTACGGGCAGTTTCCCGTATCACAAAAGGTAAATCCAGTGGGCTTTCTTCGCGCAAGCGGAAATGGGGCAATAAAATCTCTTTGAGGGCATCCAATGTCGAGCAGTTTTCGCCATCTTTTTTGAAGCCACCCAGCCACTCACTGCGCGGCGTATATTCCTCCAGCCAGGTATAGGGAGAGGTGATCAGCAATAGCCCGCCCGGTAGGATGCGCTCACGGATATCCTCCAGAAACTTGCGGGGATGATGCAGTCGATCAATCAGATTGGCGGCAATCACCAGATCATAATCCCGATATAAGGGTTTGAGGTTGCAGGCATCGGCCTGGAAAAAATGCACATGGTCGGCTGTTTCCCGCAGGCCCAGCGCTGCCAGATCGATAGACTGGTAGCTGCTGAGATCGCCTTCTTCGACCAAGGTATAGGAAAAATGCCCCCTTTCCCGCAACTGTACCCCCACACTAATGAAGCGTGCTGAAAAGTCCAGACCCGTCACATCCGGGCAGTGCCGTGCCAGTTCAAAACTGCTACGTCCAACCGCGCAGCCAATATCCAGGGCTTTGCGCAGGGGTTTCCCGGCCCGGGCCTGCACCGCCAGTTCCGCCACTGCCAGTGCAAAGTTGGGGACGTTGTAATAGCTCCGACCATAATGAAATTCAGCATATTGGGATACCAGCGCATCGCTCTCATAAATGGGGATATCGGGCAGAACATTGGCAGATGCCACGTAGCGGAATCCCGCATGCTGAAAGAAGTGACGCCGGAAAGCATAACGGGCTTCACGCTGCATTTCATTACCGAGGCTGATGAAGGAGCCGCCTTTGAGCAGATTATGCTGCTGGTCAAAGGTCGGTACCGTAAAATCGTCATAAACCGGATGAACCTCAAAGCCGGGGAAAGGATAAATCGGGGTGCAGGTCCATTCCCAGACATTGCCCACCAGGTCATAAAAATCCCCCTGGGGAAACTGATCCACCGGGCAGGGTGAGCACCCTGCCATCAGGCCAATGTTGGCCGGGACATGCTCTTCCCAGCTATCACTGTCATCCAATCCGCTGAGATCGCGCAGATGGCGCCATTCTTCTTCACTGGGCAAGCGGAGTTCCTCTCCGGTCCGGGCTGATTTCCAGCGACAAAAGGCGTCTGCTTCCAGGGCGTTGACTTCAACGGGCCAGTTCCAGGGCATGGGCCGCTCTTCTGCCAGCAATCGCAGCTGCCAGCCTGTGGCTTGAGGCACCCAGAAGCTGGGATGTTCCGCCCGACTGAAGCGCCGCCAAGCGTCGCCTTCCGCGCTCCACCAATCCGGATTCCGGTAACCACCCTCCTCCACAAAGGCGAGATATTCTTGGTTGCTCACCAGAAATTGACTGGCTTTGAACGGTTGCAGAGTGATTTCGTGGGTGCCATATTCGTTATCCCATCCATATTGGCGGTCATCCCGGGCTTTGCCGAGATGGACTTCCCCCCCCGCTACCGGCAGAAGCTGGTTAATAGGGGCCGTACCCGCCTGATTCCAGGGCGTGAAAGCGGCAACGGGAGCTACCTGTGACAAGGGCAATTGCCGTATCAGTACCGAACTGGTTTCCAGATGAATGTTTTCGTGCTCGATTCCCATCAAAATGACCCACCAGGGAGAGTCCCAGGTAATAGGGAGGGTCAGGGGCAATTCGCCAATCAGCTGATCCACCATCTGCCGCACCCGCTGTCGATACTGACGGACGCTTTCGACGCTAGGCCAGTCGTAGTGGTTCTCATCCAGGTCATCCCATGACATCTCATCCACCCCGACGGCAAACACGGATTCCAGATGCGGATCGAGGCGGGCGTTGATCAGGCCAGCAAATTGCAGCTTATTGACGTAAAAAGTGGCGGTATGGCCGAAATAAAAAATCAGGGGATGGCGCAGGGGAATCGCTTTTTCCATCCAGGCTGCAGAGTCTTGCAGGTGTTCAAACAGGGATTCATACAGGGAGAATGTTTCATGAAACACCCTGCGTATTTCGTCCCGTTTTTGTTCAGCATTCTCACCGTCCAAACGAAGTGGAGTAATGCGTGTACGCGCCATGTTTGCCCCTTTGTGCTCTGTCTGTTGAGGATATGTCCGTCTCCCACAAGATACCGTCCGGTCGGATGTTTGGGAAGGGGTCAGGGTTTGCCGACAGCTTTCAGCATCCTGCGCGCCAGAGGCGGCATGATCAACAACATCATCAGTAAACGCATGAGATGCACGCCGAGGACAAAAAGCACGTTGCCATGGGCAGCCATGCTGACCGCGACCGCGGCATAGAGCGCACCGGGCGCTGTCGCCAGGTATCCGTCCAGGTCACTGACGCCAACCAGATGGGCCAAAAATATTCCGAGTAGGGCACAAAGCAGATTCAGGACGATAATGATGAGTAATGCCCGGGGAATCAGGCGGAAGTGTTGGCGAATGCGACGCATGGATAGTTGCAGCCCGGCCTGCCAGCCAATCAGTAAATAAGCACCTTCCAGAATCGGACCGGGAATGGCCTGGGTGGGACTGGTTTTCAGCAAGGTCAGCAGCAGCGTAACAAGCAAGGGACCAAGCAAATAGGGGGCGGTGATGTGGATTTTACGAGCCAGCCAGATGCCGATGGGTCCGCCCAACAGTATCAACAGGAGGCTGCCGCCCCAGGATACCTCTGGGAGTTTGCCCGCCAAGGCGAACGGACTGGCGTGATGATCCTGAAACACAAACAGAACCACTAAAGGAAGGCTGGCCATGACCAGAATAACCCGCAGGTATTGCATGATGGCCACCAATCCCACGTCGGCGTCATATTCCTGGGCAATGGCCGTAATGCCCGCCGCGCCCCCGGCAGTCATGGAAAGCAGGCCGGTACTGGCCTTGATCTGCGCCCAGCGGCTGAAAAGCAGTCCCGAAACCAGACTCAATATCAAGGTTGCGGCCGTGACCAGCAAGATGGGCAGCCAATGGCCGGAAATAGCGCCCAGGGCAGCGCTGGTAAACATCAGGCCAATAGCCATACCCAGGATGCTTTGTCCTGCTCGGGAAAAGTGACGGGGATAAGTCAATCCGCCCAAGCTATTGATGGCGATGGCTGTTATGACCCCGGCAAAAAGGGGGGCGGCGGGAATCTGTCCAAGCGTGAAGCAATAGCTCAGCAGTAAGCTCCCCAGTATCAGCACAATCCAGCGCCCCGTTATACTGGCAGTAATGCCCAGAAAATGCTGAATAAGTGGCCTGCGCCGGGGATTCGGGTTCAAGCGCCGCCCTTGAACCCCAGCTGTCGCCACGCTTCAAAAACCCCCACTGCACAGGCGTTGGATAGATTCAGGCTGCGTTGTCCCTGACGCATGGGTAGGCGCAATATTTGTCCGGCCGGGAGGCTATCCAGTATATGCGAAGGCAGCCCCCGCGTTTCCGGCCCGAATAGCAAGGCATCGCCTTCCTGAAAAAGCGTCTGGTGATGCAAGTGTTTCCCCTTGGTGCTGAAAGCAAAAATCCGTGCGTCGGCCAGAGCATCACGGCAATGTGCCCAGTCCGGATGGCGCAAGACCTCGGCAAATTCATGATAATCCAGCCCGGCGCGACGCAGGCGACGATCATCCCAGGCAAAGCCCAAGGGTTCGACCAGATGCAGGCGAGCGCCGGTATTGGCACAGAGACGGATGACATTGCCCGTATTGGGCGGGATTTCCGGCTCAAAAAGAATGACATGCAAAAGGGGATCAGGCATGGGTCGGGACTGTTTCTCTGAGAGCGCGCGCCAGTACCCAAATGTCGATGCGCTGCACCCCGCCCTGGCGTAGCAATTCGGCGAGTTGCGCGGCCGTGGTTCCGGTAGTCATGACATCATCGACAATGGCCACGTGGGCGGGCAGTTTGCCGTGCAGGCTAAAAGCCGCATCGAGGTTTTCCCGGCGCGCAGCGGCACTCAAGCCCGTTTGGTGTCGGGTATTCCGACAGCGGCGCAGTGCTGCGGGGCGGACTGGAATGTGCCAGCGCTTTCCCCAGTGGCGGGCCAGGAGCAACGCCTGATTGTAGCCGCGTTCGCGCAGTCGACGGGCGTGCAGGGGTGCCGGTAATAGGCATTCAGGGCGAGAAGGGGGCTGCTCCCCCCAGCTTTCCGCCCAGGTTTGGGCCAGAGCCAGGGTCCAGTCCAGACGCTGGTGAAATTTCCAGGCGAGGATGGCGGCACTCAATGGCTCGGCATATACATAAGGGGTGTAGACATGATCATAGGGTGGCGCTTCCACCGCGCAGACCGGGCAATCGCCATTGACCTGCAGGGGCAGGGCGCAATAACTGCAGAGCGCATCGGGCAGGCGGGGCCAATCGCCGGCACAGGCGGAG
>NZ_JABBOU010000030.1 GCF_018853465.1 Acidithiobacillus montserratensis | reverse complement strand
GATAAAGCCCAGGCTGCGCTTGCCGTAGCCAGCACCCGCCTGGCTACGGCAAGCGCAGCCTGGGCTTTATCCAGGGCCAGCTGATAGCGACGCGGATCAACACGAAACAGCAGGGCTCCCGCCGGTACCGACTGGTTGTCCTTGACAAAAACCTGCATGACCCGGCCACTGACATCGGCATTGATCTCGACAATCTGCGCCTGGACCACCGCATCCCGCGTCCACGCAAGATCCATATAGGCATGCCATAAACGCCAGCCCAGATAAAGTGCAAGAGTCAGCACCAGAAGGGTCAAAACTACACGAACGAGGCGGCGGATCATCCATACACTCCCAGGGCGAGGGCCGAAAAAATAATGACAAACAGCGACAGGCGGAACAGGGCTGGATGCCATATCCAGCGCTCCAGATTCCAGCGGCTGCTCCATTTATCGAGGAGTAGATAGAGCAGGACGCTGAGAGCCAATACCGGCAGGAGAGTAGGCACCAGCGCGCCAAAGATGACCATTTCAACGGGCATGGGCATGTTCCTCTGTCGCTACAGACAGACGCCGGGACACGCTGGCAATCACATGCACATAAACTTGAAACAGGGCGTTGGGCGGCAGAATCGGGTGCAGGGCCGGGTCCACTTTTTCCTCCGGCAACCCAGCCACGGCATCCAAAATCGCCCGGACCCGCGCCCGATATTCTGCCGTTGCGGGAACCTCGCGACTTTGCTGAATAATCTGCAGCAGGGGCGTTACATACTGTTCCTGATAACGTTGCAGAGGATGTTCTCTATCCGTCTGCATATTCAGTAAAATTCGGAGCTGTAGGAGGGCCTCCGCCAACTCATTCAGACGCATGGCCTCACGCAGTACCTCAACGTCACGGGTTTGCTGAGGTGCCAGATCCGCGGCCAGCAAGCGCAGATATTCCCGACTTTCCAACTCAAACTGACTGCGCAGTCCAGGGGAAACCTGGTCACTGGCTACTCTGCGTACCCACTGCCGCAAATGCATCAACAGTCGGTGGCGCTCCCAGCTATTGCCTACTGGAAAAATCAGGAAAAAGGCAATCCCCACCAGAAACACCGAGAGGAGTTCGGCGACCCCTGTGTTGAGCATCTCCACATAAGAAAAGGTCTGACCATTGGCAGGAATCGCCAATTGCGGGAAAAATATCCCAAAACCGGCGGCGGTACCTGACCAGCGGGTACGGGTCAGCAACCAGGGCGATATCAGAAAGAATGGTAGCAGAGCCAATGCCAGCAGCGGAAAACCCTGCACTCTGGGCAGCAATTCCAGACTGAAAAACAGAGCTGCCAGAAATGCCCCGACAATACCGAAACCCATCTGGCGAACCGAAGCCAGAGGATTGGGAAAAGTCGAAAAGAGGGCACTGAGCACCACGGCAATGATCAGGGCAGCGGGTCCCGACGGCCAGGCGGCCTGCAGCCAGAAAAATGCTACGGCCGCCACAACCAGCATACTGCGCAGAGCCGCGCCCAGGGGTTGGACAATTTCTGTAGGGGGACGATCAAAAGTGGCCGACGGACTAGTCCCCGTCACCGGGGGTAAATCCTGATCGCGGAAATGGTCGTAGCTGTTCAGATAGCGCAGTAATTCTGCCAAAAACCGGGTTAGCAGCAGAATCAGACTATCCAGGGCCAGAGCCTGATCGGGGTTCAAGGAAGCGCGTAAATCCCGGCGCAAGGTCTGCAGTTGATCTACCGTGCGCTCCAGCACCTGCTGCAAAGGCAGATGCACCAGCATGGTCCCGTTGGCTTGCATATTTTCCTGTAGTTTTTCGAGGTCCTGGCGCAGCGGTGCAAGCAGCGCTTTGACCGGATCACCGAGAGCCGCCAGTTCGGGCCGCCGGAGCCGGCGGATATGGCTGTTCAACAAGTGCAGGGCGCCAGAGGCCATCATCATATCGGCGATCATCTGCTGGGTGCGTTCATTGTGCTGTCGTCCCCTGGCACTTTCAAAGAGACTGCTGGAACGATAACTGTCCAGTTGCAAGGTCTCCTGAATCGCTTCCAGATGTAAAACCATCCAGTCCGCGCGGGCCACGCCGCCATCGAGCACCCGCAGGGTGTTGCGCAAAAAATGCTGAAGTCTGGCCCGGGCAGTCTGGCGCAGCAGATCTTCCAAAGATTGCGGAAAAACAAGGGCGCTGATCACTGAGGCTACTACAATCCCGAGCATCACGTCACTGAGGCGCGCCACTCCGATATAAAATGCGTGGCCGGGGTCGAGGGCGGCGGGCACCCCTACCAGGGCCGCCGTATAGCCCGCCAGCACAAAAGCATAGGCCTGAAAATTCCGGAAATACCGGGCACCCGCCGTACAGAAGCCCACCCAGAGCGCGAGGCCCGCCAAAAATCCGAAACGCGCATCGGGAAAAGCCGCCACCAGTAACAAAGCCACGATACTTCCGACGATGGTGCCAATGGCGCGATAAAAGCTCTTGGCCAGAACCATGCCATTGCGTGACTGCATGACAATGAATACCGTAATGACCACAGTGCCGGGGGAGTCGAGCTGAAAGCGATAGGCCAGCCAGAGCCCCAACAACGCCGCCAGGGCGGTTTTACCCCAGAAAATCCAGTCGGGCACCTTATGCTGCCAGAAAGCCTGCCAGTTTTGGCGACCGGCAAGAGTGGCCGGACTCATGGTGCTTGTCGATGCCGGGACCAGGTGTCCGGAATCACTCGTCCGCCCAGGGACGCATACACATTGATCAGGGATTGCCGGGCACGGGCGTCCAGTCGCGTTTGTTGCAACTGGTTGTCGATCAGGGTGAGTTTGACTTCCAGTTCGGGCAGGGCATTATTGAGTCCCGCTTGATAGCGCTGTTGCTGCAGGCGCTTTTGAAGCTGCAGGAGCTGGTCGCGCTGGTCCAGACTGGCACGCTCCTGACCGGCAGCCTGTAAATCGGTCAAAATCGCTGTAACCTGCTGCAAGGCCTGCAGGAGACTCTGCTGATACTGCGCCAATGCCAGATGATAATCAGCCCGGGCAGCATCAAATTTGCCCCGCAGACGGCCACCGGTAAACAGGGGCAAGCTGATGGCCGGCCCTACTCCAGCCTGCAGGGAACCGGGGTGCAAAAAAGTGAACAAGCTGCCGGCTGCCGCCAGGCCACCGGCAAAAGCGACAATATTGACGTTGGGATAATAGGCATCTCGCGCCACATGGATAGCTTCTGCGGCAGCCTCAATGGCGCTGCGGCGGGCCAGCACATCGGGACGCCCCGCAATCCATGCGGCGGGAATCTGCCGGGGAATCTGCCAGCCGGACAGGGGCATCAGGACCGGCGTGGCCGCCAGGTCCCTGGGCAACCGGGTACCCACGCCGCAGAGCACGGCCAGAGCCTGTCTGTTTTTGCGGGCTTTGGCCTGTTGGATGACGATGTCTTCCTGCAGACTGGAAATGCGCTGGGCGTAGCCCAGGGCAATCAGCGAGTCGGTCAGTCCCTGCTGGTAACGTTCTTTCTCGATTTCCTGAATCTGCAGCAGGAGCGTCTGTTCCTGATGCAACTCCGCCAGGATGGCAGCGTCAGCCCGTACCGCCAGCATTTGTTGCAGGACCGCATTTTCCAACAGCAACACGGCTGCCCGGCGGCGTTGCTCGGCGATACCCAAACGATATTGAGCGACTTTTGCGCGGGCCTGTTCTTGTCCCCCGATATCCAGGTTATACGAAAAATCCAGCTTCAGGGCGTTATTCCAGGAAGATTCGCCCGCGTAAGGCGGCAGATAAAACTGGTTTTTGGTCCATTGGCTGATACCTACCTGACCACTGGTCTGGACTTGGGGTAAAAGCTGAGCGCCAGCCTCGCGCAAGTCCGCCGCCGCCAGGCGCACCCGCGCTTCGGCAACAGCCAAATCAGGATTTTTGGACAAGGCCAGTTGGAGAATTTTCTGTTCAGCAGGATTCAGCAAGGATCGCCACCAATCGGACTGTGCCGGCGTGGTCGATCTTCCCGCCACCAGTGCGGGACTGATCCGCATGTTCTGGATTTTGTCGGGTGCCGCCAAATGCGGCATCCGGGGAGCACAACCGGTGAGCATCAGCAATGCCCAGGCCACAAAATACCCACGTCGCAACGGCTACACTCCCAGCATAAGCAACATCTCTTGCGCTGCCGAGATTACCGCTTCAACTCGATCCCGGCAACACGGGCAGGAGAACGGTCAAGCGTAACCGCCTCCCTAATGACGGCTTGTCGATGCACAGACAGGAAAGATAGAATCCCAGCAAGCCTGCTTGCGCTTTTTCAGGGACAGTCCATGAATCTTTCGCCCCTCCATAATCTGCGTGCAGATGTGCCCGCTGCGGTAGTTGTGGCTCTGGTCGCCATGCCCCTTTGCCTCGGGGTCGCATTGGCTTCAGGAACTCCCCTGGTAGCGGGTTTGATTGCAGGGGTTATGGGTGGAGTGCTGGTTCCCCTGTTCAGCCGCTCGCCATTGGCTGTCAGTGGCCCCACTCCGGCCATTGTCGCCACCCTGCTGGTGGCCATGGAAAGCCTGCACAGCTTTCCGGCATTGCTGCTCGCCGGCGTCATCGCCGGCGGTATCCAGATCATTCTGGCGCTGTTCCGGGCCGGCGTCATTGCTTATTTTTTCCCCTCTGCCGTCATTCAGGGCATTTTATCGGCCATTGGCATCATCATCATTCTCAAGCAGTTTCCCTACGCCATTGGCTTTGATATCGGCGAATTCGGCAATCAGGATTTTTGGGATAGCCATGGAGAAAACACCTTCAGCGCCGTGCTGTCGGCATTGGCACATGTTGAGTGGGGGGCGCTGCTGGTCAGTGCCCTGGCCTTGTCCATTCTGATTCTCTGGGACAACGTGGCGATTCTGCGCAAACAAACCTGGCTTTCCGGTCCGCTGATGGCGGTGGTATTGGGAACGCTGCTCAACCTGCTCTTTGTGCATTTTCTGCCGGGGCTGGCCATCGACAAAAGCAATCTGGTCAATTTGCCGGTGATCCGTTCCCTGGCCGATTTGCAGGGCATGCTGCAAATGCCGGACTGGGGAATGATCGGCTCCAAAACCGTGTGGATTGCGGCTATCGCCATCACCTTTATTGCCAGCCTGGAAAGCCTGCTCTCCATTGAAGCGTCTGACAAACTCGACCCCTTCAAAAGACGTACGCCCCTGGACCGTGAACTCCTCGGGCAGGGGGTTGCCAACATCGCGAGCGGATTGATCGGCGGACTGCCGGTTGCGGCGGTCATTGTCCGCAGCACGGCCAACGTCGCTGCCGGTGCTCGGACTAAAGCCAGCGCCTTTCTACACGGTATATTCCTGCTCTTGGCGGTACTTTTTCTGGCCAGCCTGATGAATCACATCCCACTGGCAGCCCTGGCGGCCATCCTGATTTTTGTCGGTTTCAAACTGGCCCATCCGCACATTTTCAGGAAAATGTTCCATCTGGATAAATCCCAGTATTTACCCTTCCTCATCACCATTATCGCCATTCTTTTCACTAGCCTCATTACCGGCGTAGTCATCGGGCTGCTTGCCGGGATTTTCTTTGTACTCAAGGCCAATTATCACAGTGCCATCGATGTTGGCCGGGAAGGTGACGCCTATAAAATCTCCCTGAACCGGGAAGTCACCTTCATCAACAAGGCGCGCCTCTCCCATATCCTGGAAAGACTGCCCAGAGGCGCGGAAGTGATTCTGGATGGCAAAAAGGTACGCTTCATTGATCATGACGTGCTCGAAGTCATCCGTGATTTTGAGCGGGCAGCCGTGCTCAAAAACATTCAGCTCCGGGAGCAGAATTTCGACACGCCCGTACTCAACTCCCGCGTCTGAGTTTTACAGGCGGCCCTGCGCCAGCAGCTCCGCATTACCCCCGGCGGCCGTGGTATTAATGCTCACCGCCTGTTCCGCCACCATGCGCAGCAGGTAATGGGGGCCTCCGGCTTTGGGTCCAGTGCCACTTAATCCTTCCCCACCAAAAGGCTGGACTCCCACTACGGCGCCAATCATATTGCGATTGACATACACATTACCGCAGCGGGAGCGCGCTGCGATGTGGGCCGCCCGACCATCAATCCGGGTCTGCACACCCAGGGTCAGCCCGAATCCCAGTGCGTTGATGGCGTCGATCAAGGCATCTATTTGCCCGGCCTTCCAGGTGACTACCTGCAACACCGGCCCGAACACTTCCTCGCGAACCTGAGCAACCTGAGTAATGGTATAAGCACAGGGAGCGATAAAATGCAGATCCCGCTGTTGATCATCCGGCATGGTCAGGGCCAGGGACGTATCCCCGCCCCGGGCACGCTCCAGCAAAGCCGTCGGCCAGGCAGTACGCGCCAGCAATTTACCGCCGCCCTGCTCTATCCGGCCGATTTGTTCCACAAGATGAGACTGGGCTTCGGCATCAATCACCGGGCCCACATCCGTGGCATAATCCAGCGCCGGACCGATCACCAGCTCCTGCATGGCGCCGGTCAGCATAGTGAGAATTTCATCCGCGCATTCTTCCTGCAGACAGAGCAGACGCAGTGCCGAGCAGCGTTGTCCGGCGGAACGAAATGCCGAAGCAATAACCGCATCCACTACCTGTTCCGCCAGGGCGGTGGAATCCACAATCATGGCATTGATGCCGCCCGTTTCGGCAATCAAAGGAACAATGGGGCCGTCTTTCACCGCCAGGGATTGATGAATATGGCGGGCAACAGCGCTTGAACCGGTAAAAACCACTCCGGCGGCCAGAGGATGCTCCACCAGCGCCGCACCCACGGTTTCACCGGCACCGGGCATCAGCGCCAGGGCATCCCGGGGAACTCCTGCCTCCCAGAGCAGTTCCACAAAGGCTTTGGCTATGGCCATGGTTTGCTCAGCGGGCTTGGCTGCTACACTGTTCCCGGTCACCAGAGCAGCAACTACCTGCCCTGCAAAAATTGCCAGAGGAAAATTCCACGGGCTGATACAGACAAACACGCCCCGCCCCCGAAGATTCAAGGAATTCGTCTCACCCGTTGGACCAGGGAGTATCTCCTTGCGCATCAGGGCCTTGGCCTGAATAGCATAATAGCGGCAAAAATCTACGGCCTCACGCAGTTCGGCAACCGCATCTGCCAGGGTTTTGTGGGCCTCACGCATCACCAGGGCGAGCATGGACTCGCGCCGGGACTCCAACAGATCGGCAGCCTGAGTCAGAATCTCGGCGCGCCGCTCCACCGGCAGAGCATCCCAACGGACCTGTCCGGCATGGAGGGTATGCATCAGTGCTTCGATGTCTTCCGCCGCCATTTCTTCGGGAGTCACCACATGCAGTAACCGTGCGGCGGCCAGTACCGGACTGCGTTCAGTGTCATAAGTCATATCCATTCCTTGACTGTTCAGACGGCGTTCACCGTGAAGGTGACCATAGATCTCTGCAGGACTGGGCAGTGCTGCTTCTTCTGCACGCCAGAGGGGACTCACCAGGAGATCCTCAGCAGCCACATGCTGATTGGCCAACTGATGAATAAATGAGGTATTGGCCCCATTTTCGAGCAGACGCCGTACCAGATAGGCCAGCAGATCGCGGTGACGCCCTACGGGTGCATAAATGCGCAGGCGCTGAAGAGAACCCTGGCGTAATACTTCGCGATAAATCCCCTCTCCCATGCCGTGCAAGCGCTGCATTTCAAAGCGGGCGTCGGGCTGCTGCTCCGCCAGCCGTAACACGGCGGCAATGCTCGCTGCATTGTGGGTGGCAAATTGTGGATAAACCAGGGCATGGGGACCATTAGCGGCTTCAAGCAGACGCGCCGCACAGGCCAGATAGCTGATATCCGAATGATGCTTATGGGTAAAAACCGGGTATCCCGGCAGGCCCATTTCCTGGGCTCTTTTGATTTCCATGTCCCAGTAAGCCCCTTTGACCAGACGCAGCATCAAGCGGCTCTGATTGCGGCGGGTGCGGGCCAACACTTCTTCAATGACCGCATCGGCGCGGCTTTGATAAGCCTGCACGGCAATACCCAATCCTTCCCACCCGGCGCAAGCCGTATTACGGGCCAGATGCTGTTGCAGGGCATCGAGCATATCGAGCTGGAGCTCCAGACGATCACTTTCCTCCGCGTCCAGAGTCAGATTCAGTCGTCCCTGAGCAGCCAGCTCTGCCAGTTGCTGTAACTTGGGAAAAAGTTCTTGCCAAAGACGGCCACGCTGGGCTTCTTCAAAGCGCGGATGCAAGGCCGATAGCTTGATGGAAATACCATCGCGCTCCCGGGGGCCACCATTGCCGGGTTGTGTCGCCAGAGCCCGCAAAGCAGATTCATAGGCAGCTGCATAACGGGCCGCATCGGCACTGTTGCGGGCGCCTTCTCCGAGCATGTCGTAGGAATAGGACAATAAGGGCTGCTTTTTTCTGGCCTCTCCGGCCCGACGCCGCGCCTCGCCCAGATCCTGCCCCAGCACAAACTGCCGCCCCAGCAGGGCAATGGCGCGCACGGCAGCGGTCACCACCGTGTTCATCCCAAGCCGCTGCACCAGATTGCGGGTTTCCTTTTCGGCCAGCAGGCGACGCGACAAAATCAGTACCCGACCCGAAATCTGGGTAATCCAGGACTGCTTTTCTTCTCCAGCAAAACGGGCCCGTCCCAGTTGATCTGCGGCCAGCAGCGCGGCCGTACCGGTATCCGGGACGCGCAGCAAAGCCTCGGCAAGACGCATCAAAGCCAAGCCCTCGGCACTGGTGATGGGATATTCTTTGAGTAGAGACTCCAGGGCCCAGAACGGTGCCGGCTGCTTGCGCACGGCTTCCACCCAGGGACGGGCCTGGTCAATTACTTCCAGCCAATTGAGCCTGTCGCCGAGAGCCAGGAGAAGAGCGTTGACCTGCTCTTGCTCGTCCCGGTAGGGAGGCGGCAGCAAACCGGCGGCGTCCAGTGACTCCGGGGGTTGATGAACTGCATCGGGTGAAGCTGAAACTGCATACAAACGGGTTTGAGACATTCCAATAAGGCTCCTTGCAGCAGGTAATCGGGTTCATGATCAGCCTGTGCCTGCCTCCTTTTAGCTTCTTAGCATCTACGGGTTTTAAGCGCTGCCTACTATAGCAACACTACAACCTCTTATAATCAGGGTGTCATAATTCCAACATGCGTTGCAAGCTTCGTGGCCCCGTCTTGTAATTGCAAGATGAGCTGTGCCTATTTTCAGGGCATTTTGGGATCAATGGGTAGGTAGGCAAAAACGCCATAGGGGCGGGAGTAATTCAGCAGCAGCCGGGCCTGACTGAGGGCGGTTTCGCTCCCTTGAGGCAAAGAGGGGGCAAGGCTGGCCAGCGCCCAGGAATGGAATTGGGCAAAAGGTGACTCTCCCTCGGGGCGAGGCAGGTAATCGAGCTGGTAATGACCGTTTTTGAGATGGGCGAGCCGGGCCACGGCTTTTTCCGCCTCAGCCATACCACCCAGACCATCCACCAGACCCAGGTGATAGGCATCAACACCACTCCAGGCGCGGCCCTGGGAGTCTTTCTCCACCTGGGCCACGGGCAAGTGCCGGGCTTTGGCTACCAAATCCACGAAATGCCCATAAATGTGGTTCACCACCGCCTGGAAAGCCTGCTGCTCAGATTTGCTCAGCGGGGCATAGGGGGAGATGGAGGGTGCATCGGGCACACTGCTGACACCGGAATAGCCAATACCCAGTTTCTTCAGCAAGCCGGAGAAATCGGGGAAAAGCACGAAAACACCGATGTCGGCGGCGATGGTAGTGGGTTCGGCATAGATCCGGTCTGCGCCTGTGGAGAGCCAGTAGGCGCCCGAAGCGCCCAGGGTGCCCATGCTGACCACCACCGGCTTGCCTGCCTCGCGCAGGCGAACAACGGCCCGGCGAATGGCATTGGCGGCATTGACGTCGCCGCCGGGGCTGTTGACCTGGAGGATGACTGCTTTGACCTCGTCATCATGGCGGAGGCGATCCAGTTGGCGAACGGTGGGTCCCGAGGCTACGACACCCTGCTCTTCATTGTTGCCGGGGACCAGCATGCCATCAATGGGAACCACCGCAATCTCCGGCCCATGTTCGTGCTCGTGTTTGGCAAAACTCTGGTAATAACGACGATAACTGATGGTATGCAGTTTTTTGGGTTTTTCACCCATGACCTTTGCCACGGCGTTGCGAAAATCTTCGGCATCACCCAGTTGGGTAACCAACTTTTGACTGACCGCCAATTGCGCGGCATCCCCCTGATACTGCTGCAACAGTTGCGGCAACTGGGTGGCATAGTTCTGGATATCACCAGCCGGAATGCCGCGCCCCTTGCTGATGGCCTGTTCATAGGACTGCCACCAGGTAGTCAGCCAGGCCCGGTTTTCTTCCTGGGCCGCCGCCGACATGTCTGTACGCGTCAGAGGTTCGACGGCAGACTTGTATTTGCCCTGGCGGAAGGCCGCTACCGTCACCCCGATTTTTTCGAGTAGTCCCTTGAAATACAGATGATGATCGGAGAAGGGCGTGACCAACGCCATACCCAGCGGCGGCAAAAACACCTCGTTGGCCTGGGCCGCCAGTACATAGTTGCCATTGGAATACTCGGGCGCATAGGCGTAGATGAGTTTGCCCTGGGCCCGAAAATCCTGCAGGGCGTGGGCCACACTGAGCAATTGGGTCAAGCTGCCGCCGTTGAATTTGCTCAGATCCAGGGCGAGAACGCGAATATGCGGGTCTTTGGCCGCATGATCGATGCTTTCGACCAGATGGCGGAGCAGAATGGTATTTTGACTGGGATGAATTTTTTGCAGCAGATGGTTTTCCCAGGTATTGCTGCGGCTATACACCAGGCTTCCCTGGGGTTCCAGCCAGAGCACCGCTTTATCGGGGACGGAAATCGTTTTCTGGGTAAAATAGCCGATCAGGCCAATGATGATGGCTGCCAGCACCAGCAGGGTCAGCAGATTGAGGACGCCCAGGCGAATCCAGTGCAGCAGCCTTCCCAACCAGATAAAGGGTAAAAAGAGAAAACGCATGTCTCAGGCTCCGCTGGGTACCCCGCAAATCATTGGTTTTGAGCCTAGCAGAGGCTGCAGCGCGGGGCAAATCCCAGCAATGGCTGATTGACTCGGGCTGCTCATCAAGGCAGCAGCGGCAGACCAAGTTCCTTGAGAAAGGCATTGTGTTCGGCGGTTGCGCTTTTGATGGCTTGCTCGATCTCCACCAGGCTCGCATGGGTCGCCGCGAGGTCGATCTCCGCCTCGGCCACCGCCGTGCTGATGTAGCGCGAGATGTTGAGGTTGAAGTCGTTTTTCTCGATCTCGGCCATCTCCACGCGGCGGGCGTAGCGGGGTTCCTCGGTGCGGAACTGGTAGGTGTCGATGATCTTGGCGATGTGCTCGGGCGCGAGCTGGTTCTGGCGCTTGCCTTTCACGAAGTGCTCGGCGGCGTTGATGAACAGCACGTCGTCGGGCTTCTTGCATTTTTTCAGCACGAGGATGCACACCGGAATGCCGGTGGAATAGAACAGGTTCGCGGGCAGGCCGATCACCGTGTCGATATGGCCGTCCTTGAGCAGCTTGCTGCGGATGCGTTCTTCCGCCCCGCCCCGGAACAGCACGCCGTGCGGCAGGATGATGGCCATCACGCCTTCGTCTTTCAGAAAATGAAAGCCGTGCAGCAGAAAGGCGAAGTCGGCGGCGGACTTGGGCGCGAGGCCGTGGCTTTTGAAGCGCACATCGTCGGCCAGCGCGTCGGTCGGCTCCCAGCGGTAGGAAAACGGCGGATTGGCGACGACGGCATCGAAGCTCGGCTTCTTCGCCGGGTTCTGCTCGCGCAGCATGTCCCACTCGTTGAGCAAAGTGTCGCCGTGGAAGATCTCGAACTCGGTGTCCTTCACCCCGTGCAGCAGCATGTTCATGCGCGCGAGGTTGTAGGTGGTGATGTTCTTTTCCTGCCCGTAGATTTTGCCGATGCTGCCGCCCGCCTTGGCCACCTTCTTGCGCACATTGAGCAGCAGCGAGCCGGAACCGCAGGCGAAGTCCAGCACGCTGTCCAGCCGCTTTTTGGCGCCGGTTTTCGGCTCCTGGCTGTCCAGCGTGACAATGGCCGAGAGGATGTCGGAAATCTGCTGCGGGGTGTAGAACTCGCCCGCCTTCTTGCCCGAGCCCGCCGCAAACTGGCCGATCAGGTATTCGTAGGCGTCGCCCAGCGTATCGACATCCGTGGAGAACGCCGCCAGCCCCTCGGCGATTTTCTGGATGATGGTGCAGAGCTTGGCGTTGCGGTCCGCGTAGGTTTTGCCCAGCTTGGGCGAACTGAGATCAATCTCGGAAAACAACCCCTGAAAGGTGCTCTCGAAGGATTCCGTCTCGATGTATTTGAAGCCCGCCTGCAGCGTGTTCAGCAGCTCCGCGTTCTGGGTGCGGGCGAGATTCGCGATACTGTTCCACAGGTGCGCGGGCTCGATGACGTAATGCACCTTGCGCCGCATCTGCTTCTCGAACTCGGCAATATCGGCGGCGTTGTCGGCATACCAGAGCGCCAGTGGCACGGCGCGGGCGTCGCCGCCCTCATCCGGGTAATCCTTGCCCAGCTCCTTCTTCGCCGCCGTCTCGTAGTTGTCCGAGAGGTAGCGCAGGAACAGGAAGGACAGCATGTAATCGCGGAAGTCGTCCGCATCCATCGCCCCGCGCAGTTGGTCGGCGATGGCCCAGAGGGTGTTGCCCAGTTGTTTTTGGTTGGTTTCGGTCATGAAGTTCGTCTATTCCTGAGTTCCATCGCGTTTTTACTGATCGCTTCGATGGTCTCATCGGTATCGATCGCTGCTCGCCATTGGGTATAGTCAAACGGTTCGCGTTGAATCAGGGCAACAAACCGTTCCATTTCAATATCTCCCAAGTTAAGAGCAAGGACTTGCAGACCTTTTAACCGTATTTCAGTATCCGTCATCATGGAAACACCTCCTTAATGAAATCAATGGGATCTTTGATAGAAACCATATCGACGACAACCGCTTTTTTCAGAATACCTTTATCGGTTGTCAAGAAATAGTCTGCTTTGGCAATAGAGGCGCAAGCGATGTGCAACGCATCCATCTTCTTCAGGCCAAGCTGATAAAGAATGTTCGCCTGGAGAATCACTTCTGCCTCCTCCTGAATATCGATTTGGGCATACTTGCGCCAATGGTCGATCTGATTTTGTCGTTCCCTGTAGGGATTTTTCTCATTCTCATAGTCGAGAATATAGGACCAAACCAAATCAAATATTCCACTACGAATTTGTTCCTGTATTTTTAATTTGGCTTCTGTTTCAAGCAATACCCTAATGTTCGACTGATCATCAAAGGGACGGTTGAACATACAGTTGTCAAGATAAAGCCTCATGCCGGCATTCCTCAGCGCAGTTGGTCGGCGATGCTCCAGAGCGTGTTGCCCAGTTGTTTTTGGTTGGTTTCGGTCATGTCTGCGGCGTCGTTTCTGTTTTTTCCTGCTGGCGAAGCTCATCTGCCGAGACACGCTGCATCCGCCCGTCCTTGACGATCACGAGGTTCGTCTCAGTCTGGATCGCCGTCTTGCGGGCCTGCTGGGCGGCGCGCCGCAATGCACCCAGGGAGGCTCGCAGATCGGGGTCTTTGGCATTGGAAATATCGTTGTCATTCATGGGTTTTCTCTCCATTGCAAGAGGGTCGGCTGTTCGCCCGTGTTGTCATATTCTGCCCAAGTGTCCACGGCGGACTTGTAGGCTTGTTCAAAATTGCGCCGTCCGGCCGAAAAACGCCGGCGAATCACTGCCTCTTCAATGTGGTGCCCGCCCTGACGCACCCGCTCTGCTACCCGAGCGACGGCCATCTCGGCATCTGGCAGGTGCAAAAAGAAGAGACTGACGTGATAACCGGCCGCTCGCCATTCATGAATACGACTCACGTAGGCAAGCCCGGCCAGCGTCGTCTCGAAAGCGAAACTTTCCCCTTTACGCACGCAATCGTCAATTTCTGCCAGCATCAGGCGACCGGCTTTGAGTGCCGCCGCCTCCGGTGCAAAGGGCGAGAGCCCTGCCGCAATCAAATCCGCGTTGATGAAGCGCGGGCATTGCGCTTCCTGCGGCAGAAACGAACGGGCAAAGGTCGTTTTGCCTGCCCCGTTTGGCCCCGCAATGATGATGATTTTTTTCGTCATGCCAAAGCCTTAGTCAGGGCGCTTTCGGCGAAGAAATTAGGTCGCTCATCACGCCACCGCCGCCGGGGCGGGAAAAAGCTGCTGCATCAGCCCTTTCTTGTGGGTTTTGAGGGCGTCGAGCTTTTGGGTTTCGGCAGTGATGAGGGTGTCGAGGCTGGAGAGGCAGGAGGCGATGCGGTGTTGTTCATTGAGGGTGGGCGGGAGCGGAACCGAGAACGATCTGATCTGCGCGAAGTTGAGCCCTTGCCGGTTGCCGCCTGCTTGAAAGCTTTCTATCTGTTTTTGCCCGCGCTTAGAGATGAGTAATTGATTCAGATAAAAGGGACTCAGTTCATTTGGTTTGGTACGAATAATGCAAACGTGCTGGTTGACATTCCCCTCTGCAACTCTCTCATCAGCAACTGCGCTCCTTCCGATTGACGCACCAGTGATGTTTAGCAAAACGTCACTAACTTTGATTTCCGTAGATTTGAAAGTGGCGTGAGTCTCTTCATCAATGTAAGCAACGTCGTCCAACAACAAAATGCCCCAGCCGACGTTCTGACTGCGGACAAATGGCCGCCCCGCCGGTTTGTAATTTTTGTCACCACCGGTCGGCGTTATTCCGCTGCCAATCTTGCTCGCTTTCGCGCCAAGCTCACCGTCACCCCACTCACCGGCGTTTCGGAATTCGGGGAAGCGGAGGCGGGGTTGGGTTTCGCCCTCGGTGGGGAAAAGCTGCTGCATCAGCCCTTTTTTATGGGTCTTGAGCACGTCCACTTTCCGCGCTTGCGCGGCGATCAGCTCGTCCACCGAACTCAGGCACTCGGCGATTTTTTGTTGTTCATCTGGTGACGGCACGGGCAAAGGCATTGCCATAAAGTCGTCGCTTGATATAGCCATGCGATCATGCCGCGCACCCATGCTGGATGCTTGCCGCATGTAAGTGTGCCAACCGGTCGTCTTGAAGTAATGTTCATAATAATCGTAGCCATCGTCTTCAAACTTAAAAACGGTGTACAGCGGCGACATGACCCCTGTACCGATTTTGTTTTTTGAGATAGGGCCAACTGGCGCTGTTGCAGAGATGCGCGGGTTGTAAACATAACTACCCAGCTCAACGACGAAATAGCTTTCGAGATTTCCTTGCGTGGCAATGTCTTTTTCAAAAAAGTCGCGCTGATCCATCACGCCAAATTCGGCTGAATTCGTCAGCACACGAGAAATCTTTTCATCTCTGTTTTTCTGCTTTGTGCGAGTTGCCAATCTGCTCAAGGGCAAAAGCTCCCACCCCTCCGCCCCCCGAAACTCCGGAAACCGCAGCTTCGGCACCAGCGCGGGCTTTGCCTCTTCCTTCGTGGCGGTGTTTTTCGTCTTACTGCTCATACGCACTCAGTCCTGAAATATCCCGCCCGCCGGCGCGTTGGGTGAGCAGGGGAAGCAAATCGGCCATCAGGTCGGTTTCTGCGGCGGCGCGGGCTTTCCAGCCCAGTTCCAGCGGCGCGAACAGGTCGCTCAAGCGTTCGCCGTCGAAGATCATGCGCTCCAGAATGCCGTCCACAAAGGCTTGCAGGGCGGCGGTGGCCAGATCGTGTTTGGCGGCGAGGGCGGCGATTTCCTGCGCGTTTTTCTCGGCCTTGAAACGGGTGTAGCCCTCGCGGATGGCGGCCTCGGACAGCCCCGCGCCGGCTTGAAGGGTGCCGATGTATTCGGCGATGTCGTCGCGTTCGTCCATGAACTTGGCGTCGCTGCTGATGAGGCCGATGAGTTGCTCGCGGGTCATCCTGGCCTTGCCGGGCTCTTTGGCGGAGAAGCTGGCCATCAGCTTCATGATGTAGTCGTAGTCGATGACGGCGGAGGCGAAGAGCACGAACTCGAAGTCGAGCTGGTGGGCCGGGTCGTCGCCGGGTTTTTTGTCCGCGGGCGGGCGCGGCTCGCGCAGTTGGCGGGCGGTTTCGAGATATTGCCCCTTGAAACCGCGCAGGGCTTCTTCGGGCAGCACCTGTTCGATGGCGGCTTGGTTGTCGGCGCTGAGGTCGGTGTATTGGTCGAGCTGGGTTTTGAGCCGCTGCACTTCCTTGAAGCGCTCGATGAACACGGTTTTGGCGGCGTCGCCCTTGAGGTTGGCCACGGCGGAGGGGGTGCAGTCCAGCCCCTGCGAGGTCATGAAGGCGTCGAGCATTTTGACGGCGGCTTGCAGCTTGTCGATGACCACCGGAGCTTTGTCCACCAGCCAGATTTTGCGCGCCTGCTCGCCGGTTTTTTCACCGGAGAACAGGGCGATGGCGGCGTCCACTGAATCTTGCTGCTGGCGGAAGTCGAGGATGTTGCCGTAGGGCTTGCTGGCGTTGAGCACGCGGTTGGTGCGCGAGAAGGCCTGAATCAGGCCGTGGTGTTTGAGGTTTTTGTCCACGTAGAGCGTGTTCAAAAACTTGGAGTCAAAACCGGTAAGCAGCATGTCCACCACGATGGTGATGTCGATCTTCTGCGCCGGAGGATAGTCGGCATTGGGCCATTGCTGGTCCTTGATGCGCTTTTGCACGTCCTGGTAGTAGAGATCGAATTCGCTCAGGCGGTGATTGCTGCCGTAGCGGGCGTTGTAGTCGGCGAGGATGGTTTTCAGCGCGGCTTTCTTGCCTTCGGGGTCTTCCTGGTTGTCGGCCTGCTCTTGCGGCAGGTCTTGCTGGAGTTGTTTCACGTCGGCATCGCCCTCGGCGGGCGGCGAAAACACGCAGGCGATGTTCAGCGGCTTGAAGTCGGGGTCGGCGGCCTGTTTCTCGGCCTGCACGGTCTTGAACAGCGCGTGGTACTCGATGGCGTCGTTGATGGACGCGGTGGCGAGCAGGGCGTTGAAGCGGCGGCCGCCGGTGGCGGTGTCGTGCTTGGCGAGGATGGCTTCGATGACGGCGCGTTTGGCGAGGGGTTCGCCGGGTTTGGGCGGGTTCTTTCCTTCCGGCTTGAAGTAGTCGATGTGAAAGCGCAGCACATTGCCGTCTTCGATGGCGTGGGTGATGGTGTAGGCGTGCAACTGCTTCTGAAACAGATCCGCCGTGGTGCGCATCGACGCGGTGTTGTCTTCGATTTTCTGCTGCGCGGCATTGGCCTCGAAAATGGGCGTGCCGGTGAAGCCGAAGAGTTGGGCGCGGGGGAAGAACGCTTTGATCGCCTTGTGGTTCTCGCCGAATTGCGAGCGGTGGCATTCGTCGAAAATGAAGACGATGCGCTGGTCTTGCAGGTCTTCGAGCTGCTGCTTGTAGGTGGCCTGGCCGTTTTTGCTGCGTAGCTTGTTGCGCGTGCTGGTTTCATCCAGCGCCAGGCCGAGCTTCTGGATGGTGGTGACGATGACCTTGTCGGCGTAGTCCTCCGACAGCAGGCGGCGCACCAGGGCGCCGGTGTGGGTGTTCTCCTCGACGCAGCCTTCCTGAAAGCGGTTGAATTCCTCGCGGGTCTGGCGGTCGAGGTCTTTACGGTCCACCACGAACACGCATTTGTGGATGTGCGGGTTTTCCTTGAGCAGCGTGGCGGCCTTGAAGGAGGTGAGCGTCTTGCCGCTGCCGGTGGTGTGCCAGATATAGCCGTTGCCGTTGTCCTCATCGATGCACTGGATCATGTGCTGCACGGCATAGACCTGATAGGGCCGCATCATCATGAGCTTTTGCTCGCCGGCAAGCAGCACCATGTAGCGGCTGAGGGTCTGGCCCAGGGTGCATTTGGCCAGGAACTTCTCGGCAAAGGCGTCGAGCTGGGTGATCTTGCGGTTGTCCTCGTCCGCGAACTCGTAGATGGGCAGGAAGCGCTCGTCGGCGTTGAAGGCGAAGTGGCGGGCGTTGTTGTTGGCGAAGTACCAGGTGCGGTCGCGGTTGCTGACGATAAAGAGCTGCATGAAGCACAGCAGCGTCTTGGTGTAGCCGTTGCCGAGGTCGTGCTTGTATTCGACGATCTGCTCCATCGCCCGGCGCGGATTCACACCGAGGGTCTTCAGCTCGATCTGCACGCAGGGGATGCCGTTGATGAGCAGGATGACGTCATAGCGGTGGTGGCTGTAGTCGGTGTTGATGCGTAGCTGATGGACCACCTCGAAGGTGTTTTTGCACCAGTCCTTGAGGTTGACCAGGCTGTAGTTCAGCGGCGTGCCGTCGTCACGGGTGAAGGCGTTGATGCTGCGCAAGGTACGCGCGGCGGTGAACACATCGGGGCTGACGATTTCGTCCAGCAGGCGGGCGAATTCGGCATCGGTGAGATGCACGCGGTTGAGCGCCTCGAACTTCTCGCGGAAGTTCTGCTCCAGCGCGGCGCGGTCGCGGATGTCGTCGCGGAATGTGTATTTGAGGTTTTGCAGCGTGCCGATGAAGCCGTATTCGATGGTGTCCTCGCGCACGGCGGACTGCGGGCGATCAGCGTGCTGACTGTAGGTGCTTGGGGCATTGACTTGTTTCCGCGTGCGGCCTACCGTTTTCATGGATTCTCCAGCGACATTTTTTTGAGCATTCTACGCTGCCGGGTTTAAAGGGCAAAATTTCAACCCATTCCGGTGCGCTGTTGATCACCACATAAAGTGCCGGGCGGCTTTGATGTGGCCGATGATGAAATTGTGCGCCGAATTGAAGCAGGCGATCTGGTCATCACCGCTGACATTCCTCTGGCCGCTGCCGTGCTGGAGAAAAATGGCCATGCGCTCAGCCCACGCGGCGAGCGATACTCTCCCGAAACCATCCGCGAGCGCCTGCGAATACGAGACATGATGGAACAGCTTCGGGATTCCGGCGCGCATACCGGCGGTCCCGCCACCCTGAACCAAGCCGACCGCCGGGCCTTTGCCAATGCTCTGGACCATTTTTTGTCCCGCGCTTGAGTGTACAAGGCATGACCATCCAGCTTAACCGACTACTCATTTTGATGTTCGAGAATCTTTTCCTGGGCATTCTGCGCAACAAAATCGCGTTGCACATAATGATTGAATAGATCGTTGACGATCTGCAAATCTTCGGCAATAACGACCCTCGGCTCACTGAACTGTATGACGGTTTCACGCGACTTAATCACTTCAGCAAATAGGGTCTCGGCAAATTTTTTTGGCGTTTTTATTAATTTTTCAGCACGCACAAAAACAATGCTAAGGCGCTCCATTTCGTCATGCAAATTTTTCATTGTGGCTATATAAGCTTTGGCAAACTCACCTGTTTCCACAAAGGGCGTGAAGCGAACGATAGCGTATATACAGGTAAATTTCTTCATTTCAAACTCCAAAATCCAAAATCCATTTTCCTGGTAGCGCAGCAACATTTGCTTCGCGAAATTACAATCAAAGTCCTTAGGCAACGTTTGCTCACTGTCCAAAAACCACCACTCAGCAGGAACAGTACTACAGATGGCATCCCATATGGTCACACGCCCACCTCTTCACCATTGTGAATGCTATATGAATGCAGCACGATTCGGAATGTCAACCAACGGTCAGATGCCGTTCAGTCATTTTCAAAATCAGTATGATACCATAGCTGAGACCAATCAACTGCTTCCCCAGGACTGACTACTGACCTCACCTCGAAAATAATCGTCTCGTCCTCTTGCGTTAATAGACTGATAACGCTATCCTTGCGAACTTTTCCGGGCAGTACCGGGTAAAATCCTTGCTGGAGGTTGGTGATGTACGCGGTCATTGAAAATGGTGGCAAGCAGTATCGAGTGGCAGTGGGCGACAAGCTCCGGCTCGAAAAGATGGAAGCAGAGCCGGGTGCGGAACTCGCGCTGGACCGGGTACTCATGGTCGGCGTTGGCAGTGACGTCGTGGTCGGTCAACCGCTGGTAGCAGGTGCCGCCGTCAAGGCCACCGTGCTCAGTCAGGGACGGGCTGCCAAGGTGCATATTTTCAAGATGCGTCGGCGCAAGCATTACCGTAAACAGCAGGGACATCGTCAGTATTTTACTGAAGTCCGCATTACCGGCATTGAAGCCTAAGGAGCACAGTCATGGCACATAAGAAAGCGGGTGGTTCTTCGCGCAACGGACGCGACTCAGAATCCAAGCGCCTGGGCGTAAAGCGTTACGCCGGACAGGTGGTCATTCCCGGCAACATCATCATTCGTCAGCGTGGCACCCAGTTTTATCCGGGCAGCAACGTCGGCATCGGCAAGGATCATACCCTCTTTGCCACTGCAGAAGGCGTCGTCAAATTCGAGCGCAAGGGACCGCGCCAGGTACGTACTGTCAGCGTCGTAGCCGTGGCCTGAACCGGCCTCTGCGTAGAGGGACCCCGCCCCGTTTTTGCGGGAGCGGGGTTTTTTTATGAAGTTTATTGACGAAGTACGCATTCATGTTGCTTCGGGAACCGGCGGTCATGGTTCCCTGAGTTTCCGTCGGGAAAAATTCATCCCCTTTGGCGGTCCCGATGGCGGCGACGGCGGACGCGGCGGCAGCGTTTATCTGGTCGCCCAGGCCAGTCTCAACACCCTGATCGATTTCCGCTATCAGCGCCGCTACCGGGCGGAAACCGGACATGGCGGGGCGGGGCGGCAAATGACCGGTCGCGCGGGACTGGACAAGGAAATTCACGTCCCGGTGGGCACCCTGGTTTATGACGATGACACCCGTGAACTGCTGGGTGATCTCCGCGAAGACGGCGAACGCCTGCTGGTGGCCCAGGGCGGACGCGGCGGTCATGGCAATTTGTATTTCAAGTCCAGCGTCAACCGGGCGCCCCGCCAATACGAAAAAGGCACCCCCGGCGAAGAGCGCAATCTCCGCCTGGAACTGCGGGTGCTGGCCGATGTCGGCCTGCTGGGTCTGCCCAATGCCGGCAAAAGCACCCTGATCCGCGCAGTCAGCGCCGCCCGCCCGAAAGTGGCGGATTATCCGTTCACGACCCTCTACCCCAACCTGGGGGTGGTGCGGGTAGCTACCCATGAGTCTTTTGTGCTGGCCGACATTCCCGGGCTCATTCCCGGGGCCTCCGCAGGCGCTGGTCTGGGGACCCGCTTCCTCAAGCATCTCAGCCGCACCCGCCTGCTCCTGCACATGGTCGATATGGCGCCGGTGGATGACAGTGATCCTGCCGAAAACATTCGCGCTCTGGAAGAAGAACTGCTGGCTTACAGCCCCTCCCTGGCCCAACGTCCGCGCTGGCTGGTAGTCAACAAGGCCGATTTGTTCAGTGCCGAAGAAGGCGAGGCGCGCTTTGCGGCCATTCGTTCGGCTCTAGATTGGACAGGTCCGGCGTTTTTGATTTCGGCGGCCAGCGGCGCGGGCTGCAATGCCCTCACCCACGCCATCTGGCAAACCCTCCCCGATCTGCCTCCCGCCCCCGACCCGGTCCAGTCTGAAGACTGGGGCGACGAAGAGGAAGAATACCTCGAAGAGTGGGAGGGTGATGATCTCGATGCAGACTGGGATGACGACGCATGAGCCGTGACCTCAAAAATGCCCAGCGCTGGGTGGTCAAAATCGGCAGCAGCCTGTTGACCAACAACGGTCAGGGCCTGGACCTTCCCGCCATTGAGGCCTGGGTCAAACAATTACTGGTGCTGCGCCGTCATGGCCTGGAAATAGTGCTGGTTTCTTCCGGCGCGGTGGCCGCTGGCATGGAGCGTCTGGGCTGGACGACCCGCCCCACTGCCCTGCACCAACTCCAGGCCGCAGCCAGCGTCGGACAGGCCGCCCTGATTCAGGTCTACAACGACTTTTTGCGCCGGGGCGGGGTGCATGGCAGCCAGGTCCTGCTGACCCACGAAGATCTCCAGGAACGCCAGCGTTATCTGAATGCCCGCGCGACCCTGCGCACCGTTCTGGAACTCGGGGTCATTCCCATCATCAATGAAAACGACGCCATTGCCAGTACGGAAATCCGTTTTGGCGATAATGACACCCTGGCCGCCATGGTCGCCAATCTCCTCGAAGCCGACGTGCTGGTGATTCTGACCGATCAGGCCGGGCTCTACGATCAGGACCCCCGGCGGGTGCCCGATGCCCGCCTGCTGCCGGAAGTGGAAGCCGGAGATCCCGCCCTGCTGAGCATGGCCGGCGGAACCGGCACGGCCATTGGCAGCGGCGGCATGATCACCAAGGTGCGGGCGGCCAGCCGGGCGGCCCAGTCGGGTGCCGCTACGATTGTCGCCCCCGGCGGGGTGGAGGATGTGCTGTTGCGCATCTGGGGTGGAGAAGCCCTGGGCACCTACTTTCGGCCCACGGTGGCCAAGCTGGCGGCGCGCAAGCGCTGGCTGGCCGGACAGCTGCGGCCCAATGGGATTTTGCATCTGGATGCCGGAGCGGCCAAGGTGCTGCGGGAAAAGGGCAGCAGCCTGCTGCCGGTGGGAGTCACTGGCGCCGAGGGCGACTTTCAGCGCGGGGATTTACTGCGCTGTCTGGATCCACAAGGTCAGGAAGTGGCCCGTGGTCTGGTCAATTTCTCTCAACACGAGGTACTGCTGAGAATGGGCAAAAGCAGCAGAACCCTGCTGGAACTATTTGGCGATATCGACGAAGCGGAAATCATTCACCGGGATAATCTGGTGCTGAGCAACTAGCCGGCGGGCGCGACCGGAACTGCCCGTTATTTGCTGGCCGGCGCTTGCAGGGAGCAGACCCCGGATTCCTGCATACCCAGACAAGTGCCATATAAGTACAGACTGTGGTCACTGATGAAAAAACCCTGGGATCCGGCGATTTCCTTTTGCCGACGCTCCAGCGCCTCATCAAAAAACTCCAGAACCTTGCCGCAGGCAGTGCAGACCATGTGATCATGGTGACCGGTTTCGTTCATTTCAAAGACAGCCTTGTCGCCTTCAAAATGATGACGGCGCACCAGACCGGCCATCTCAAACTGGGTCAGCACCCGATAAACCGTGGCCAAGCCCACTTCTTCACCAGCATCCAGCAACTGGCGGTAAACTTCTTCTGCTGTCAGGTGACGGGTATCCGTATCTTCAAAAATCCGGAGAATCTTCAACCTGGGCAAGGTGGCTTTCAGCCCGGCCCGCTTCAATTCGTCACTGTTCAGTTTTTCGTGGTTCATATGCTCGTAGCAATTCCCATGCGTAATGGTTTAGGATAGTTGCACCTGAAGCTTAAGACAAGGACTATGAGAAGCCTCCGCCTGATTTCCCTGATCACCTTTTGTGCCCTCTCCCTCGGAGCCTGCAGTATTTATCGGGTTGCCGTCCAGCAGGGTAATGTTGTCACCAGCCAGGAACTGGCAGAACTGCATCCCGGTATGGATGCGCTGCAAGTCCGGACCATTCTGGGCTCCCCCCTGCTCAAGGACCCCTGGCACCCGCATCAGTGGGTTTACGCCTACAGCTACAAGCCGGCCTACAGCAGTACCGAAGTGCGCAAAGTGATTGTCCTTTTTGATAAGGACGACAAGCTCATCGGCGTGCAGGGCGATGTCAAAGGAACCAGCCCGGAAAAATCAGCAGCTAAATCCTGAAGCCGCTTAAACGGCAGAAGATTTATCATCTGCGGATGACTTAAGCGCAACGGGTGGACCGTATACGCTTCGCGCCCGTTGCGCGAAGCGCTGCACCATGGTTTCCGCCGCCTGCTTGAAAATCGGCTCCAGAAAAGCGCCCACCAGCCGCGAGGCGAATTCAAAACGCATGTCCAGGGTCACCTTGGTGCCCTTGGGATCCGATTCCAGTTGCCACAGCCCTTCCAGAAAGCGAAAGGGGCCATTGACCAGACGAACCTCGGCGAGCTTGGGACGCTGATAACGGTTTTTGGTGGTGAAGGACTTGCCGAAGGCGCCGTGGGCAATCGTGATTTCGGCAACCACTTCTTCGTCTCGGTCCTGAATGACCCGAGTCCTGCCACACCAGGGCAGAAACTGTGGATAAGAACGGATGTCCTCGATCAGGGCCATGACCTGACTTGCGCTGTAAGGCAATACAGCCGTTTTACAAATATGATGCATGCAACCTCTCAATAACGGCGTTGACCCAGGGCGCGGGCCTGTACCCAGCGATCCAGCTGAGCCAGACACCATTCCGGCAGGCGTCGCCAATAAGGACGGCGCCGCCAGGGCTCCGGGTCGATTTTTCGGGATCTGGCAAACTCCCTTACAAACAGCCCGTGTAAGAGCAGAGATACCCGGGACAAACGCAGTTCCAGATTCAGTTCGTGATTAAACCACAAACTCAGAAAATCAAAATTGGCTGAGCCCAGTGTGGCCCAGCTTCGATCCACCAAAACGTATTTGGCATGGAGGAAAGCATCCTGATACTCATATATATGCACACCTCTACGCATCAGTTTTTGATAATACGCCTGAATCCCGAATCGCAAAAGTGGATGATCGGTAATCCGCCCCGCAAGAAGCAGGCGCACATCCACCCCCCGCTGCACCGCCCGGTAAATACTGCGCAGCACAATCGGGTCCGGATTGAAATAAGGCGTGGCTATCCAGATACTCTGGCGCGCCCCGCGAATGGCCGCCAGCAAGCGTCGGCGTACCGCATAACCATTGGGCGGGGTACCCTCCAGAAAACGCCCCTCGCCCCAGGAATGCGCCGCTAGCATGGGCTCTGCATCAGGATCTGCGGGCAGGGACGGCAGATGCTCGGGACGATGACGAAAAAATATTTCCCGCCCCCCGGCTACCAGCGCTCCCTGACAGGCAAAGAGCAGATCCCGGTAAGGGGGATTGCCCGGCTTGGCCTCCAGCCACTCATCATCAAAAGCAAATCCACCCACAGCCAGCCATTGCCCGTCTATGGCGACAATGCGTCGATGGGTCCGGCGCAGACGCTTTTCCAGCCCCTTCAACTGCAGACGGTGATAGAAATGCAGATGCGCTCCGGCTTCCCGGAGCGCATTGACCCAACTTTCAGGGAATCCTCTGCTGCCCAGAGCGTCGAGAGTCACATAAACGGCAACACCAGCGAGAGACTTGTCGCAAAGCAGGCGCAGAATCCGCTCGGGCCAGGAACCCGCCGAAAAAATGTAATTCTCCAGCAGGATTTCCCGGGAAGCGGCGCTGAGCCGGGTTTCCAGCCAGTGAGCTATGGGCTGCATGTCATTGAGCAGCACCCAGTCAGGAATCGTCTCCTGTTGCCGGATACGGCGGTGCAGCAGGTGCCCCGTCAACAAGTTGGATTCCACCGTTTTCCTCCCTCATCTCCGCGCAAAAATTTCACAGGAGGAAGGGTAAAGTCAATGCCACTTGCTGCGCCACTTTCTGTCAGGGCCTTCTTTCACGTACAATAAGCGGCTGACTGGCACAGGAGTTGTGCAATGAGCAGCACCATCGCCCTGAATCGCGAGGCGAAACACGATTATTTCATTGAAGAGCGCTTTGAGGCCGGTATTGTCCTCGAAGGCTGGGAGGTCAAGTCCCTGCGTGCCGGGCGCCTGAACCTCAAGGATAGTTATGTCATCGTCAAGGAGGGTGAACTCTGGTTACTGGGTGCCCATATCAGCCCCCTGCTGACCGCCAGCACCCATATTCATCCCGACCCCACCCGCACCCGCAAGCTGCTGATGCACCGCGAACAGATCAACCGCATGATTGGCAGCGTCGAACGCAAGGGTTTCACTATGGTGCCCCTGGCCATGTACTGGAAACAGGGTCGCGCCAAAACCGAAATTGCCTTGGTGAAGGGCAAACAGGAACATGACAAGCGCGCGACGATCAAAGATCGGGAATGGCAACGCGACAAGGCGAGAATCATGAAGGGCGGCTCCAGAAATTTCTGAGGCCGCATTTCTGGGGGTCACTAGCGGATGCCAAATTTCCAATGAAATTCATACGGAGTAAACAGGGAATGTTCTACTGCAAGAAAGCATGGCGGTATTCTGTCGGGATTATCGGCATTCTACTCGGGATCCTGCTTTTGCAGAGTGTCGTGTCTGTTGCCGTGGCCAGCCCTGCGACCAGCGATGGGGATCTCGACTACTGGCAAGCCCTGGCCCATACCCGGTACATCCAGGAAGGCAGTAAGGGGCCTGTTATTTATGATTTTTACGACCCCAATTGCCCCTATTGTCATGAAATCTATACCTGGCTGCAAAATCCCATAACCAGCCAGCAAGTTCGGGTGCGTTTCATTACGGTCGGCTTTCTCACCCCCAGTAGTGCCGGCAAGGCGGCTGCCATTCTCGCCGCCTCCGACCCGCTGGCGGCAATGAAAATCAATGAAGACAAGTTCAGTACCGAGGATGGTCCGGAAGGCGGTATCCCCCCTGCCTCTGCTGCCGTGCAAAAAAAGATGCGGCCGGCGCTGGATTTCAATGCTTCCCTGTTGATCAACAAGGAAGCCGAAGTGCTGGGGATTCCCGGAGCCAGCGTGCCGTTTTTAGTCTTTCGTGCGGGCGGCAAAACCCACTATGTCGCCGGACTTCCGGACAATAGACAATGGGCAGAAATCATTCACTCAAAATGACTGTCACGCGTCGCGCTTCCTGGCTGGCAGGGTTGGTGATTTGCGCCGGGATCCTGGCCTTTGCGCTGGTGCTCTGGCTGCAGTTCGCCCGTGCCGAACAACCCTGCAGCCTGTGTGTGTATCAGCGTCTGGCGGATCTCGCCGTGATCCTCATCGTAGCCATGGGGTTTTTCTGGCAGGGCGGCATACGCCGGGGTTTATGGATACTGGCGGCCCTCTATGCCCTTGCCGGTGCGGCACTGGCCGGCTGGCAGTGGCATCTGGCGCAAATGGCCAAGGCCCGGTTAGATTCTTGTGCTGCAGTACAGGTATTTGAAGGCAATCCGGCGCTGGGAAGCTGGGGCAAAGCTTTTGCGGCGACCCTGTCGGGACATGGCTCCTGCGCGCTGGCCGGAACCCGAACCCTGGCCGGATGGCCGGTTACTCACTGGAGTATCCTGTTTTTTCTGGGCTGTGCGGTGATTTTACTGATTGCCCAGCATTTGCTGGGCCGCGCCCGATCCTGAACTGTCAACGGGGCCAGTGCCAGTCCTGACGAAGGGTTTCCAGAACGGACAAAGCCCGCTCCGCTTCAGGACTCAGAGCATTGACGTGACCCATTTTGCGGCCGGGACGAGCCGCTTTTTTACCATACAGATGCAGCTTGATCTGAGGATGCTGTAGCAGCTGCTGCCAGTCCGGCTCTCCGGCTTCCCATAAATCTCCCAGCAGATTCATCATCACCACCGGGCTGATCAGACGGGTATCAGCCAGGGGCAAGCCGCAGAGTGCGCGCACCTGCTGATCAAACTGGCTACTGACGCAGGCATCGATGCTGTAGTGACCACTGTTATGGGGACGGGGGGCCATTTCATTCACCAGTAACTGCCCTTTCGCAGACACGAAAAATTCGACGGCCAGCACCCCCACATAATCCAGCGCCGTGGCGATGCGCGCTGCACTGTGTCGGGCCTGGGTCTGCAGGGCTTCAGGTACCCGGGCCGGAACGATGCTGAGATCCAGCACGCCCTGGTGGTGGATGTTTTCAGCCGCCGGATAAAACACCATCAGGCCGTCCACAGCCCGCGCCAGAATGATGGAAAACTCCTGTTGCAGTTGAATGCGGGATTCCAGAATGGCTTCGGGCGTATTCAGGCTTTTCCAGGCGGCAGCCAGTTCGCTGGCCGTGGCTACCTCCCTTTGTCCCTTGCCATCGTAACCAAAGCGGGTGGTTTTCAGAATGGCGGGAAAGGGTAAAGGTTCCGTCGTGTGCTGTACCGCTGTGGTCACGTCCTCCATCTGCCGTAACACGGCGAAAGGAGCAGTTTCCAGACCCAGTTCCTGAAAAAAGGATTTTTCCCGCGCCCGATCCTGGGCAATGGCCAAGGCCTCGGCACCAGGACGCACGGGGATGCGCTTTTCCAGATAATGCATGGCCGAAGCCGGGACATTTTCAAATTCAGCCGTGACCGCTGCACAGTGATCCGCCAAAGCCTGCAAGGCGGCGGGATCATCGTAGGCCGCACAAAGATGCTGGTCAGCTACTGCTGCCGCCGGGCAGTCCGGGTCGGGATCCAGTACCCACACCGGGTACCCCATGCGTCGGGCCGCCAGTACGAACATCTGCCCCAGCTGTCCTCCCCCCAAAATGCCGAGGGTGGCACCGGGCAGGATCACGAAGGGGACTCCGGTAAGGTCATACCCAGGACCATCGCCTCCTGGTGCTGGCGAAACTCCTGCAGGCGTTGAGCCAGGGAAGCATCCGTTGCCGCCAGCAAAGCCGCCGCAAAAAGGCCGGCATTGGCGGCCCCCGCCGTACCTATGGCAAAAGTTGCCACGGGAACACCCTTGGGCATCTGGACAATGGACAGGAGAGAATCCATACCATTGAGGTGCCGGGAGGGAACCGGCACGCCCAACACCGGCAGTATCGTTTTGGCCGCCAGCATCCCGGGCAGATGCGCCGCCCCTCCCGCTCCGGCGATAATGCAGCGCAAACCCCGGGAGGCGGCCGTGGCCGCATACTCAAAGAGCAGGTCCGGGGTGCGATGCGCCGACACGACCCTTTTTTCATGGGAAATATGCAGCGCCTGCAGCTGTTCTGTCGCAGCGGCCATGACCTCCCAGTCACTGTTGCTGCCCATTACCACCCCAACCAGGGGATGTTCCATGCCTGTTCTCCTCTCTGGGCCTTTACATTAAACGGGTTATAATGCCTGTCATGGAAGAAGCGCTCAATACCAGACACCGCCCGATTCGCAGCTTTGTGCTGCGTCAAGGGCGTATTACGGCGGCACAAAGCCGCATTATCGACAACCTGCTACCGGCCCTGAAAATACCGGTAGAACAGCCCTGGCAGGATCCCTGGAACGGGACACGCGCCCTCACCCTGGAAATCGGCTTTGGTAACGGCGAACATCTTGCCGCCTTGGCGGCTGCTCATCCCGAGCAGGGATTTATTGGCGCTGAAGTCCATACGCCGGGGGTGGGGTCTTTGTTGCTGCAGATGGATAATGCGGGTATCAACAATATCCGCATTGTCCATGATGATGTGGTCGCCTGGATGAAAACCCTGCCCGATGCCCTGTTCCAGCGCATCATTATTCAGTTTCCCGACCCCTGGCCGAAAACCCGGCAACAGAAACGCCGCCTGATTCAGCCGGAATTTGCGGATATGCTGTGCCGGCTCCTCCAGATAGGCGGAGAATTACAACTGGCTACTGACTGGGCGGATTATGCCGAGCAAATGCTGACCGTCCTCAATCAAACCCGGGGTCTGCACAATGCCCAGGCGGATAACGGTTTTGCCGAGCGTCCCGCGAACCGCATCCCGACACGCTTTGAAAGGCGCGGCGAAAAACTCGGCCATAGCGTTTATGATCTGGTCTTTTGTCGGGTGAATGGATAGTTTCATACAAAACCATCAGTGAGGAGGCAACATGCACAAAGTCAGCATTATCGGAGCAGGCTTCGGGGGTTTGACGGCAGTGCGGCAAATGCGGCGGCAGCTACCGGATGCGGAAATCACCCTCATCGCACCCCGGGCAGAATTCATTTATTATCCCAGCTTGATCTGGATTCCCACTGGATTACGTCAGGGCGAGCAGCTACGTATTCCCCTGGAGCGCTTTCTTCAGCGAAAAAAGGTGCAGTTTCATGCCGGAAGGGTCACCGGACTGCGCGATGCTGGTCGAACTGTCATCACCGATCAGGGCGAAATCGACAACGATGTGCTGATTATTGCCAGTGGTGGGCGGGGGCTGCGCAAATTGCCGGGCATCGAACACAGTCTGGCCATTTGTGACGGGATCGAAGTGGCGGAGCAAATTCGTGATCGCCTGGCGGCCCTGGATAAAGGCACCATTGCTTTTGGCTTTGCAGGCAACCCCCAGGAACCGACAGCAGTGCGCGGCGGGCCGGTTTTTGAACTGCTCTTTGGGATTGATAGCTATCTGCGCAAAATCGGCAAACGTGAACAAATCCAGCTGGTGTTTTTCAACCCCATGAAGGAGCCCGGCAATCGCCTCGGCGCCAAGGCCGTGGCAGGATTGCTGAGCGAGATGGAGAAACGCCATATCCAGACCCACTTGGGCCACAAAATCACCGGATTTGCTGCCGACAAAGTGATGACCGAAGGCGGCGATATTGACGCCGACCTGATTCTGTTCATGCCCGGCATGACCGGTCCCGATTGGGCAGCAGCATCGGGATTGCCGCTATCTGCTGGCGGCTTTATTCAGGCGGATGAATACTGTCAGGTCCCTGAGCATCCGGGGGTTTTTGTGGTAGGAGACGCAGGTTCTTATGCGAACAGTCCCGACTGGCTTCCCAAACAGGGACATACAGCCGACCTGCAGGCGCAAGCGGCTGTTCACAACGCGCTGTTACATCTCACCAACAAGCCTTCTGATAAAGCCTTCCGGGCGGAACTGGTATGCATTGTCGATACTCTCGACAGTGGCATCATGGTGTTCCGCAACAAGGACCACGCCAGTGTTTTGCCCAATCCCCTCTGGCATGCCGCCAAAATGGCTTTTGAGTGGCGTTACCTGCTGCATTATCGTTAAGCAGATAAGCCGCCTGATCAAGGCCGTTTTTCTCCCGATTGATCGTAGTGGCGCCCCTTCCATGCGCCACCCCGGCCCAAATAGTGACGGCGGGCGGAATCCAGGGTCATCAGCGTATAAAGCATGGCGGCTACGGGCAGGGTCAATACCCACAGACCGTTCAAAGCATACAATCTGACGCTGGGAGCATAAGCCCAGGCCATCAGCCCCAGGGCGAGCCCTGACGGCGCAATCCAGAGCCATTGCGGCAAAACCAATCCGGCGACCAGCATAACCACCGGAAGCGCATAAAGAAATATCATCCCAAGAGTGGCCTCCAGCAGGCGCCAGGGACTGAATTGCAACTGCACGTAAGCCGAACGCGTCACCATCCGCCAGATTTCGTCCAGAAACCGATAATCGCGCAAACTATGGCTTTCAGTTCCCAGCCCCAGCCAGATGGGGCCTTGTTTTTTCATCAGGGCAGCCAGGGTGCAATCATCAATCAGTGCTCCGCGCATGGCGGCAAAGCCACCCGCCTGCAATAACAGGTCCCGACGCAGCAACATGCACCCACCTGCAGCCCCGGCCAGCGGGCGGCGCCGGTCATTGACCCAGGGAAAGGGATAGAGCATCTGAAAAAAGAAAATAAAGGGAGGAATCAGCAGGCGCTCCCAGAAACTGCGGCAGGACAGCATCACCATCAGGGAAACCAGGGCGCGATTATCGCGCTGCTGGTGCAGCACCAGCTTTTCCAGCACATCCGGACCATGGACGATATCGGCATCCGTAAACCAGAGGAGCGGTGCATCCCCGGCGGCGGCAACACCCTGATGCATGGCCCAGACCTTACCCGCCCAACCCTCGGGAAGCGCCTTGCCCGCAAGAATCTGCAGGCGCCCGGCGGCACTGATGCTTTCTGCCGCTGCCTGAGCAATATCTGCGGTCCCGTCCGTACTCTGATCATCTACCAGCATCACCCGCAAGGTACCTGGATAATGCTGACCGAGCAGGGCGCTGACACAGGGGCCAATGCCTTCGGCTTCATTGCGCGCGGGAACAATGGCAACGACGGCCGGCAGGCACGCTGGCGAAGCCTGCTTATCCGCCAAGCTTGCTGGCGGCAAGGCTGGGAGGCGCTGATCAGCGCGCCAGAAATAGCCCCGACCAAAAAACAGGACCAGCCAGGCGAGTAAAACTCCACCCACCAGAATATCCAAGAGCCACTGCAAGGAGGTTGCCGTCAAACCTGCCACTTGGCTTCGGCAGAATGCGTTGCCCCCGGGTCGTCCAGTCCCCGGCGCAGACAATCCTGTTTGATGGCCAAGCGCAGATCATTCTGGGAATCGGCAGCGCGGAGCGCATCTTCATACTCCACCAGGCCATCAGCATAGAGTTTGAGCAGACTTTGATCGAAGGTTTGCATGCCTATATCGTTGGTACGGCCCATGGCCTCCTTGAGCAGGCCCACCTCACCTTTATAAATCAGATCGGCAATGGCCGGGGTATTGATCAGCACTTCCATCGCCGCAATGCGTCCTGCCTGCCCCTTGATGGGGAGCAGGCGCTGGGAAACGACGGCCTTCAAATTCAAGGACAAGTCCATCAGCAATTGTTTTTTGCGATCTTCAGGAAAAAAGTTGATGATGCGTTCGATGGCCTGATTGGCGTTATTGGCGTGCAGGGTGGACATACACAGATGGCCGGTTTCTGCATAGGCCATGGCATGATCCATGGTATCCCGATTGCGGACCTCGCCGATCAGAATCACATCGGGGGCTTCGCGCAGGGCATTTTCCAGGGCTCTTTCATAATTGAGGGTGTCAATCCCCACCTCGCGCTGATTGACGATGGATTTGCTGTTTTTATGAATATATTCAATAGGATCCTCAATAGTAAGAATATGCCCGGCGGCATTCTGGTTACGATACTGAATCATGGAAGCCAGTGAAGTGCTTTTGCCTGAACCCGTCGCCCCGACAAACAGGACCAAGCCTCGGGAAGTCATGGCTAGGTCCTTGAGAATCGGTGGCAACTTGAGCTGCTCCAGGGTCGGAATCTGGGTTTTGATGGCGCGCAGAACAAAACTCAATTCACCGCGCTGGTAAAATCCATTGACGCGAAAACGCCCGATCCCCGTGGCCGAAATTGCCATGTTGATTTCTTTTTCATGCTGGAATTCCTGGAGACGCTCCATCCCCAGAATTTCCTTGGCCAGACTGAGTACCTGTCCGGGCTTCAACATGTCCGTACCCAGGCTCACTACGCGGCCGTCAATTTTCATGACCGGCGGGGAACCTACCGTCAGATAAAGATCCGAACCATTTTTTTCGACCATTAACGTCAACAAATCATCCAGTACCGACATGCCATCGTCCTCAGGCCACGTTCATGAAACTGTCTTTGTTTTGCACCCGGCGCATGGCTTCTTCACGGGTGATTTTGTGCGCCCGCACCAGATCCGCCAGACACTGATCCAGGGTTTGCATCCCCTGATTCTGTCCGGTTTGAATCACCGAATACATCTGCGCCACCTTGTTTTCGCGAATCAGATTACGGATGGCGGGGGTGGCGATCATGATTTCGTGGGCGGGTACCCGGCCCTTACCGTCGGCAGTTTTGAGCAGGGTCTGGGAGATGACCGCCCGCAAGGATTCCGAGAGCATGGCGCGAACCATGTCTTTTTCACCGCCCGGAAAGGAATCGACAATACGGTCAATGGTTTTGGGCGCAGAGCTGGTGTGCAGGGTGGCGAAAACAATATGTCCGGTTTCTGCGGCGGTCAGGGCCAGACGCATGGTTTCCAGATCCCGTAATTCGCCCACCAGAATGATATCTGGATCTTCACGCAGGGCCGAACGCAGGGCGTTTTCGAAGGAATGGGTATTGGGACCCACTTCCCGCTGGTTCACCAGCGACTTTTTCGCCGTATGGATAAATTCAATGGGATCTTCGATGGTAATGATGTGATCCGGCCGATTGGCGTTGATGTGATCAACCATGGCCGCCAGTGTCGTGGATTTTCCTGATCCGGTCGGCCCCGTCACCAGCACGAGCCCACGGGGTATATTAATGATTTCCGTGAAAGATTTCGGAGCATTCAGTTCTTCCAGGCTCAGCACCTTGGCGGGAATGGTCCGGAATGCCGCCGCCGGTCCCCGGTCCTGGTTAAAGGCGTTGACCCGAAACCGGGCGATGCCCGGCAACTCATAGGCAAAATCGATTTCCAGGTTTTCTTCATACCATTTACGCTGGGAATCCGACATGATGTCATAGATCATCGCGTGGACGGCCTTGCTATCCAGCGCCTCCACATTCAGGGGACGCATGTCGCCGTTGATGCGCAGCATGGGGGCCAGCCCAGCTGAAATATGCGTATCCGAGGCATTGTTTTTCACGGCAAAGGTGAGCAATTCTGCGATATCCATTTATCCACTCTCCACTGGGTACGGGGATTTCATCATCTGGCCATCATTTGGCCGTTATTTGGGCATCAGGTCCTTTGGGCGTTACTATAGTCGACCTTGGCCATTTCGCCCACGTTCGGGAGTATCATGTCACTTGCTGAAAATCTTACGCAGGTCCAACGAACCCTGACTGCATCTGACCGCACCACCTTGCTGGCGGTCAGCAAGCGGGTTCCCGCCAGTGTTCTGCGGGAAGCCCATGCGCTGGGACTGCGCCATTTCGGTGAAAACTATGTGCAGGAAGCGCTGGAAAAACAGGCCACCCTGCAGGATCTGCAGCCTGTTTGCTGGCATTTCATCGGCCGGATTCAGCGCAATAAAACAAGCGAGATTGCGCAACATTTTGACTGGGTTGAAAGTGTGGATCGCCCCCTCCTTGCCCAACGTCTGAATGCGGCAAGACAGGGAGCCGCCACAAAGCTCAATGTTTTGGTTGAAGTAGCGGTCAGCGGGGAAGATAGTAAAGGCGGATGCCTGCCAGCCGCTCTGGAAGCCCTGGCAAACGAGATCGAGAAGCTGCCCCATCTGCGCATGCGGGGACTGATGGCCCTGGTGCATCCCGACCCTGATCAGGCCCGGAACAATTTTTCTCAGATGCAGGCTTTATTTCACGCGCTGCAGAACACCGGGAAATACCCCGATCTGGACACCCTTTCCATGGGAACCTCAGCGGACTACATCCAGGCTTTGGCTCATGGTGCCACTGAAGTCCGGCTGGGTACCGTTTTGTTTGGCAGCCGTCACCAGGAGCGCTTATGACTGAACAACACATTGTTTTTATTGGCGCAGGTAATATGGCCCGCGCGCTTATTTCCGGCATGCGCCAACGGGATATTCCTGGCGAGAGTATTCAGGTACATGCTCCCAGCACTCTGCATCGGGGAGCCCTTGCCGAGGAATTCGGGGTCCGCAGTCGTCCTGCTCAAGCGGAAAAGCTACCGGAAAACAGTGTCGTGATTTATGCTGCTAAACCCAAACAAATGCCTGCCATCCTTCAGGAATGGGGTGATACCTTACGCAGTGGATCCGCACTTTTTGTCTCTGTGGCAGCCGGTGTCTCCAGCACACAAATCACGGCGTTACTGGGCGAGGAAATCTCCGTCGTCCGCGCCATGCCCAACACACCCTCCCAGATCGGCGCTGGCGCCACTACTCTGTTCGCCAGAGCAAACGTCGGCGCCAGCCAATGTGACACGGTACAGCAGATTTTTTCCGGGGTCGGCAAGGTGTTCTGGCTCCACGATGAGGCCTTGATGGATACGGCTACGGCGCTGGCTGGCAGCGGTCCCGCCTACGTGCTGTTGTTTCTGGAAGCCCTGGAAGACGCAGCAGTACTCCAGGGACTGGATCGGATCACGGCCCGGGCGCTGGCTTTGCAAACTGTCCTGGGAACGGCCCAGATGGCTGCCGCCAGTCCGGCCAGCCCCAGCGAACTGCGCCATCAGGTCACCAGCCCGGGAGGAACCACGGCGGCGGGGTTGGCTGTCTGGGAAGAACAGTTGCGTCCCCTCGCCCAGCGCGCCCTCGCGGCTGCCGCTGAACGCGGGCGGGCACTGAGCCAGTTACTGAAGAAAGACGCATGAATAACATCAGCATTGAAATGGCGCGACTGACCGATCTGGTCCTTACCCTGCTGTTCTGGGCCATCCTGATTCGTGCCATTTTATCCTGGGTGCAACCTGATCCCCGCAACCCGATTGTGCATTTTCTCGACCGGGTGACCGGGCCCATTCTCTATCCCCTGCAACGCATCATTCCACCCCTGGGAGGAATGGATCTCAGCCCCCTGGTCGCCCTTTTACTCATCGAGTTATTGAAAGGTCTGCTGGTCAATGCCATTCTCAATCTGGGCGGCGTATAAAGCGCCGGCATTTTTCAAAACCAACCGGAATCCACCATGACGACATCTTCCCACGCTTATAGCCTGGACGGCATTCTCGACATCTATGCACGGCCTTTCAATGACCTGATTTTTGCGGCACAGCAGGTCCATCGCCAGCATTTTGACCCCAATACCATTCAATGCTCCACCTTGTTGTCGATCAAAACCGGAGGATGTCCGGAAGACTGCGGTTATTGCTCACAAAGTGTGCATCATGCCAGCAATCTGAAATCCGAAGCGCTCATGGATATCGAAGCGGTGCGCAGCGCTGCCGCTGCCGCCAAAGCCAATGGTGCGCAACGACTATGTATGGGTGCAGCCTGGCGCTCCCCCCACGACAAGGACATCGAAAAAGTCGCTGCCATGATCCAGATCGTCAAGGAACATGGCCTGGAAAGCTGTGTCACCCTGGGCATGCTGAAAAGTGGACAGGCCGAGCGTCTGCAGGCGGCCGGACTGGATTATTACAATCATAACCTCGACACTTCGCCGGAATTTTATGGGGAGGTGATTCATACCCACAGTTTCCAGGATCGTCTGGATACCCTGGAAGCGGTTCGCGATGCCGGCATCAAAATCTGTAGCGGCGGGATTCTGGGCATGGGTGAATCGCGCCGGGATCGGGCGCGCATGTTGCAGGTACTGTCGCAACTTCCCCAGGCCCCGGAGAGCATTCCCATCAATGCCCTGGTACCCATTCCCGGTACGCCACTGGAATCGGTCACGCCCATTGATGGACTGGAATTTGTGCGCACCATTGCGGTAGCCCGGGTGATGTTTCCCGAAGCCTATGTGCGACTCTCCGCAGGACGGGAAAGTATGAGTGACGAGTTACAGGCTCTGGCTTTTCTGGCGGGCGCCAACAGCATTTTTCTGGGCGACCGCCTGCTGACCACCGATAATGCCAGCAGCGATCATGACCAGATGCTCTTTGAAAAACTGGGACTTCACGCCGGATAATCTGATTCTCTAAACATCAATGCTCCCCAAAAGACAGGGGCATGGAGTAATTGAGCATGATTTCATCTTCGCCCGGATCACTTTCCTTGATGTAGGCGTTAGAAATATGGGCAATTTTCAGCCCAAAACGAGACTGATTGGCAAACTGATAATCCAGACTCAGCTCCAGACGAAACTGAAAAGTACCATCCAGATACTTGCCACGACCTTGATGGTAGCCGCCCATGGCGAGTACCGGGGTCAGCACCCAGTGGTCCCAGGCCACATCCGTATAAAAACCGGTATAGCCCATGAAACCGCCATTGGTGTTGGCCAGCAATCCATAGACAGCGCCAATACCGAACAATTTGGCCCCGGTCTGATATTCCAGGTTGATCATCGGCAAAGTGGAATTTGTATATCCGGGGCCTGGGGTCACGCCCGCCGCATTGAAAGCCCCCAAACCAATATTAAAATATGAGGGGCCGCCTTGAATGATATGCAGTCCTTCACCATCCGCCATGGCCGGGGCTGAGATCATCAGTCCGAAAATCGCACCGCTGAAAGCCCAGACCCACTGCTTGTTTTTCATGATTACTCCTTTAGATCTATTTGTTGCGTCATCTTGCCGACATCCAGTGTTTAGGTTATGGTGTCAACCGAACGGTCAGTATGCGATTTACTGCTTATCCTGTCAAAAATGTACCACAGGTTGGATGCAGCAAGTCGTTCTGATGAAAACCGCTGAAACACAGTATATACGGAATGTTTCGATTGTTTTATGGCCCGGTTCTGGAATCGGCTGCTGTCATTGCAACAAAGGATAGTTATGCGCTGGCTCAAACGCTTTGTAGTCCTGATCATCCTCATTATTGTCGCTTTCGGTGCCTATGCCTATTTTCAGATTGCCGACTATTATCCCAGTACCGATGATGCCTATATTCACGCCCATGTGGTCAACATTGCCCCTCGGGTAACCGGACATATTGTCGATATTTATGTCAAAGACAATCAAGTGGTCAAAGCCGGGCAGCCTCTGGTCAAAATAGATCCGGAGGCCTACCACTACGACGTACAAAAAGCCGAAGCGGAACTGGCCCAGGCTGAACGTCAGACCAGCGCCATTCAGGCCAATATTGCAGCTGCCGAAGCACGCGTCAGAGCCGACCAGATTACTTATCAGAACGCGCAACGCAATGCCCAGCGGGCGGCGGCTCTGGCGGCACAAAAATATTTATCCGCCCAGGAAGCCGACAACCGGATGACCGCAGCCAAAGGCGCCATGGCACAATGGCAGGCCGAAAAAGCCAACCTCTCAGCCACCCGTGCCCAGCAAAGCCTCAATGCCGCCCGGATTGCGGCGGCTAAGGCGGCCTTGGGTACGGCCCAAATGTATCTCTCGGAAACCACGCTCTACGCCCCCATCACCGGGGTGGTCAGCAAGGTCGATAAAATTCATGTGGGTGATGTGGTGAACATCAACCAGGATCTCTTTCCGCTTATCGGCAACGGCGAATATTGGGTGGAAGCGAACTATAAGGAAACCGATCTCAACCGGGTGCATCCCGGTCAGAAGGCCGACGTGCAAGTGGACATGTACCCCAACCATTCCTTCAAGGGGAAGGTGGTGAGTCTCAGTGGCGGGGCTGGAAACGCGTTTTCTCTGCTGCCTCCGGAAAATGCTACAGGAAACTGGGTAAAAGTCACCCAGCGCGTACCAGTGCGAGTGATGATCACCAATCCCGATCCCAAGCTGCCTCTGCGCATTGGCACCAGCGCCACAGTGACCATCAATACCGGTGGTGCTCCAGGCTGGGTCAAATTGCTGAAACCCATTCTTTGAAAACCAAAACGGCGTGGCAAAAATCTTCCATTACTGCGGGAGCACAAGCACCATGCCCGAAAGTTTAAACTAACGTCCTTTATCTGAAGGTTTTCGGGGAAACTGCGCAGTGCTCCCAGCTCAGAAGTGCACGCACCTGCTGATGTGCACTGCGCGCTCGCCTGCGCTTTTTTTCGATATGCACAGTCTGCATCCCCATCCAGCGGGCCGTCCGTAGATTGACCAGGGTGTCATCAAAAAACACGCAGCGCCAGGCCGGAATGCGCAGCCTTCTCAGCACCTGACGATAAGCATGGTGATGCGGCTTTCCCTGAAACCCGGCGCTTTCCATGTCGAAGACATCTTCCACCAGATCCGCCACCTGCAAACGCTCCAGTACCCGCCAGGCATGGCTGGCCACACTGTTGGTAAACACATAAATGGGACCGGGCAGGCGGATCAGCCAATGACGCAATGGCATATTTTCCGGGACATCGGCTGACAAGGCGGGAGGATGAATGGCTTCGAGAAATACCCGGGGATCAACCGGATGATGCCGCAGCAAACCGGCAAGCGTGGTGCCATAACGACGCCAGTAATGGCGTCTGAGCTGGTCTGCCGCTTCCGGTTCCAGCCCCAACTCCCGCATCAGGAAGGCATTGATGTGGGTATGCATCCAGGGAAAGCAATATCGATCAGCATCATAAAGGGTATTGTCGAGGTCAAAAAGAAAAACCGGCAGGGCTTTGCGTCGCCAGGCAAGCAGGCGCAACTTGCGGGACCCAGCAGAAGAGCGTCGTCGGTTCCGCCCTGAAGGTGCGGGAAGCGTTTTCACAACGTCTTGGCAATCAGCGTTCCGACCCCGGCATCGGTAAATATTTCCAGCAACAAGGCGTGGGGGACCCGGCCATCAATAATATGGGCAGCCTGAACGCCCGCCGCCACTGCATCCAGACAACACTGAATTTTGGGTAGCATACCTCCATATATATGGCCTTCGGCAATCATCTGCGCGACCTGGTCCGCTTTCAGCTGAGTACGCAAGTTGCCATCTTGATCCAGCACACCTGCCACGTTGGTCATCAAAATGAGTTTTTCCGCCTTCAGAGTGGCCGCCAGAGCACCCGCCACCAGGTCCGCATTGATGTTATAGGACTCCCCACGGGAACCCACGCCGATGGGCGCCACGACCGGAATAAAATCACCCTGATCCAGCCAGTGAATCACCTCGGGGTTGACGGCGGCGACCTCCCCCACCAAGCCCAGATCCACCGCGTCGTTGCGCAAGGGCCGGGCGCGAATCAATACCCCGTCCTTACCGGTCAACCCTACGGCCCGTCCACCGGCGCGGTTGATGCCCTGAACAATTTCCTTGTTGACGCGCCCCCCGAGGACCATTTCCACCACTTCCATAGTCGCCGGGTCAGTCACCCGCATTCCGTCCACAAAGTGCGTTTCCACCCCCAGGCGCTGCAACATGGCACCAATTTGCGGCCCGCCACCGTGGACGACCACAGGATTCATACCCACCTGTTTCATCAAGGTCACATCATAGGCGAATTGTTCCTGCAAATGGGCCTCCGTCATGGCATTTCCACCATATTTGATGACGATGGTCCGGCCGTGGAAACGCTGCATATAGGGCAGGGCTTCTACCAGAACATGGGCTTGTAGTTGGGGATTTTTATCCATGGAAGTCTCGTGCTGTCTTGCTCAAAAATCAGGCCGTAGCGGGTGCCAGTCCGCGCAACAGGATTTCAACAATACCGGCATCATATCCGGCAGGATCATCCGCGAAAGTAATAGGAGGATAGTGACGTAATATATCCCGTGACTGGAAAAAAAACACATTGGCGCCGAGCAGGAGAGTAGCCACCAAGGCCGGATCAAAATCCGGCCGGAACTCCCCCCGGGTTTGTCCCAGTTTGAGCACATCGACCAGGGCCGAAAACATATCGGCAAAGCCCTGTTCGGCAAACTCCTGCGCTCTGGGTGCGCCTTTTTCCAATATTTCCCGCCAGACCAGGCGCACCAGCTCAGGTCTTTTGAGGAGCGCCTGGAGGTGATTATGGGCAAAATGACGCAACACATCCCGCACTGAACCGTGGGCACTGACAGATTCATTGAGGACGGCCCGAAGATTATGACTGGCCATGCGCAACACGGCGAGATACAACGTGTCTTTGTTGGGAAAATAGTGATAAATATTGGCCTTGCTGATCCCTGCTTCACAGGCAATGGCGCTCATGGAGACTGCGTCAAAAGCCTTATCGGAAAACAGCTTTTCTGCAGCGGCCAGAATACGCTGGCGCCCGTCTCCTTCTGCTATTGCCTGGATATTATCCATGAATTTCCTCAGTCATTCCTTTTCATCTATCATCAGTCACTTGATAAGTACCTGACCAATCGGTCAATATCCGGTCAGTGTACCATCACCGAAGGTGAATGTCGCTTTACAGTAAAATTCCAACCATTATGCTTGTCCAAGTGATGGCCTTTGATCGCCGAATAAGGAAATCTGTATGTTTAGTCATTCTCCCAGCCACGGAGATCTGTCATTTTCACTGTTGCTGCGCGCTTTACGCGGTATCACGCTCTGGCAACCGATTCTGGTTTATATTCTCGCCGTTTTTATCGGCATGGCGGGCCTGGAATTTTTTGTACAGTGGCCGGGCGGGGTAATAGGTGCCGGTATTGGCCTGCTGATCCTGTTTGTCAGTTTTGGCGTGGGCTATCTGGGTGCTGGCGGTGTATTACTCCATGAAGCCCGGGGAGACGCCTTACCCGGTATTCTGCACAGCCTGCGCTTTGGGTTAAAAACACTCCCCCGCCTGATTGGCCTGCTGGTTATTGAGAGTCTTCTGCTTTTGGGTATTTTTGTGGTGGAGCTGCTGGGCTTCCTGGCCTGCAAAATACCGGGAATAGGGGCTGCTCTGTTTGTGCCTTTGTTTCCGCTGGCCATGTTGATCAATGCCGTGGTTTTTGTTCTGGCCATTATTGTTTTTAATTTGTCTGGTCCAGCTCTGTGGCATGGTGAATCGGTAAGCAATTCTCTGCGCCATACCCTCAGCATTGCCCGCAACAAACCCGGTTCCATCTTGCTGATGATGTTATTACTCGGTGCCCTGTCAGCCGGTTTGGCCATCATCATCGCCATCATTCTCTATACCGGTTACAGCATGGCCCTGTCTGCCGCTGCCCCGGCGCTGGCCAGCGAACTCAGTCGCAGTGCCGACATGTTCTGGCAGATGATGGATGCTATTTCCGGTCATCCTTTTATCCCCCATAGCGCAGCTCCTATCGGTACACCGGGAACGATGGCTCTGTATAATGTCGGCCTGAGTATGGGAATGGGCGTCGCCACCGCCCTCGTTTTCATTATCCCGAACATCGTTTTCCTGCTGGGCATGGCACATATTTATATTGAAGCCCTTGAACTGGTAGCACCTGAGGATGTCTAATCTGCCTATGAAAAAATGGTTACAGCAACTGGAAATTGAAAAAAACCGCTGCCAGAGTTGCGGCATGCCCTTACAGTTTGATCCGCAGGGCGGCGGCACGGAAAGCGACGGCAGTCACAGTCCAATTTATTGCAGCTACTGTTATGCCGAAGGCGCTTTCAAGGATCCTGAATTGACGCTGGAGGCCATGCAGCAGCGGGTGCGACAATTGATGCGCAAACGTAATGCGCCTTGGTATATTCGCGCCTACATGGCGCACCGGGTTCCCACCTTAAAACGTTGGCGGAGTTGTAAACGCTAAAAAATCGACATAAAAAGGCCCCCGAATCGAGAGGTCCGGGGGCTTTTCTGGTTAAACTACCGGATTAAAGAGCACTGCGCGGACGCCGACCCCGACGTGGCTTCAATTCCTGCATCAAGGCATTGCCTTGGGCTTCCAGTTCCTGCAGGGCGTGGTGATTTTCCCCCACCCGATCCCGGACTTCGGCAATAGCTGCCAGGATTTGGGTAGGTTCCCAATCAGGCACTAAACGCGAAACACGATCCATCAACGAACGCCGCTGGGCTTCGCGTTCGCGTTTGGCGCGGGGATTTTCCTGCAAGGACTTTTTCTGCTGCTCAATTTTCGCCAGCTGCTCCCGCAGGCGCATTTCCGTTTGCCGTTGCTTTTCTTCGAGATCGGCAAGGCGTTCTTCGGCGCTACGACGATGACGTTTTTTTGTTTGGGCTTCCATACTCGCTCACTCCTGAAAAATAAATTGACATTTTGGCCTGAGACGCCAATAAAAAAGATTATGTCAGCTTGTTTTTGCTTTGGCAAATACAAATGCATCGGCGAATATATGTTCCGAATCCAGCCCGGCCTGTTCTAAAACCGCCGATAAAGAAAAAACCATATCCGGATGACCACAAATATAAGCATCAAACGCGCTGGCATCCGGAAAATCGTAAACGACCTGCTCCGTCACATAGCCGGTAGGACCAGACCATTGATCATCAGGCTGGGAAACAATTTTGGTCAGGTTAAAATGGCTGTATTGTGACTGCCATTGCTGTAGTAGTGATTCATAATAAAAATCTTCCGCATGACGGACCCCCCAATAAAAATGAATCGGGCGAATGGAGCCCTGGGCAAACAGGGATTCCAGCATCCCCTTGATAGGCGCAAAACCGGTACCTGTAGCCACCATCAGCAAAGGCCGGGTGGATTCCTGACGAATAAAGAAAGTCCCCAGCGGCCCCTCAAAACGTAAAATGTCTTTTTCTTTCATGCCCGAAAAAACATGCCCGGTAAAGGCTCCGCCTGCCACTTTTTTGATATGCAATTCCAGGAGAGCGTCGTCATTGGGCGTATTCGCCAGAGAAAACCCGCGCCGGCTACCGTCCTTCAACAGGATGTCGATATATTGTCCAGGCAGAAACTGCAAACGCTCCGTACTGGGTATTTTGAGAAACAGCGCGCGTACGTCGGGAGCAACATCTTCAATTTTTGCCACCCGGGCGGGTAGAGTTTTAATCTGGATATCCTTGGCGGCGCCGATCTCCCGCACTTCAATTTTCAGGTCGGAAAGAGGCATGGCCTGACAAAAAAGCGCCAGCCCCTCTGCCTTTTCGGCATCACTCAGCACTTTTTCTTCAACATCCCCGTAATCTACCGTGCCACTTAAAATACGTCCTTTACAGGTGGCACAGGTACCGTTGCGACAACTGTAGGGAATATTGAAGCCATGCCGCAGTGCCGCCTCGAGAATGGTTTCATCACTGTCACAATCCAGTTCGTGACCGCTGGGTTCAATGGTTAGACGATAAGGCATCGCTTGCCCCTCTTAATGTAAGGTAGTTGCGGATATTCTAACAGAAGCCGATGAGGTTGACTGCTGGCCGAACCGTTTCAGGGATATATGCGGTTAAGATCAAAACTATTGACTATTTTGCAAAACAATTCGGCGGTTTGCTGCGCATCATACAAGGCGGAATGGGCCTGGGCATGATCCCAGGGCAAACCGGCCGCCGATGCGGCTTTGGCGAGGACCGTTTCCCCGTAGGCGAGGCCGGCCAAACTCACCGTGTCAAAGGTACTGAACAAATGAAACGGATTATTTTTTACGCCGGAACGCTTTTCCGCCGCCTTGATAAAAGACAGATCAAAGGCAGCATTGTGACCCACTAGAATAGCCCGGCGACATTGTGCGGCTTTTACCGCCGTGCGCACTGCACGGAAAATGCCGCGCAGCGCATCTTCTTCAGAAACCGCTCCGCGCAATGGCTGGAAAGGGTCAATGCCGGTAAAAGCCAGAGCCGCCGGGTCAAGTACCGCTCCGGTAAAGGGCATGACGTGAAAATGATGACTGGCGACGGGTTTGAGTTGCCCTACCTCGCCGCCAATGATAACCGCAGCCACTTCCAGCAAAGCATTGCGTTCCGGATCAAAACCCGCCGTTTCCACGTCCACCACCACCGGCAAAAAACCCCGAAACCGTCCCGCCAGTGCGGCCATGTGCATTATCCCTCTGTTCGTTGTGCGAATGTCAGGGCATATGGTGCCGCCAACAATACTGCGGTAGAAACACTCAAGGTGACGGAAGCTGTCAGCATCAACATCACCACCAATTGCATGGAAACAGCGGCAAGGGGCGCCATACCGGCCAGAATCATGCCCGCCGTAATCCCGGGTATGTGAATCATACCCACACTTTTCAGGCTATCTATGGTTGGTATCAGTGAACCGCGCACCACCATGGCATAGAGGCTGCGCATGGCCTGCCGATGCCCGGCGCCCAATGCCAGCATGGCCAGCAGCATGTCCTCGCGTTGATCCACTTCACTGCGCAAGCGGTTCAACGCCAAAGACACGGCATTCATGGCGTTGCCGATAATCATCCCGCCAATGGGCACCAGGGATTCCCCGCGCCAGAATACCAAGCCGGAAAACAGCATCCAGGCGAGGGTAACCGTGGTCGCAATGCCGATACTGACCACCCCGATCCAGTAGGCGTGGGGAATACCGGCACCCCGCTTGCGATTGAAGCGCCCCGCCATCAGGATCATCAGCACCAGAAAAACCAGGAGCAGGAGTGGCTGATGTTGGCGGAACAACCAGCCCAGCACAAAGCCCATGATGCCCAGCTGCACCGTGGCACGCACTGCCGACCAGAGCAGGTCTTTGCCTACCCCGAGCTTCTGCCAGGCCGAGAGCGCCCAGGCGCTGCCCAGCAGTCCCAGAACCCCAGTCAAAGCCCAGGGCGAAAATGTACGGAATATGTCCGGTGCGGCATTGTGCATGAATGCGTCTTTCTGTGTGAATCAGCGGGCCACAGAGAGAGGGCGCCATCGTCCGGCCATAAATCCCTCCAGGGGCGAAAAACGTCTTTTATAATCCATTTTGGGACTGCCTGCGACCCAATAACCCAGATAAAGGTAAGACAGTCCTTGACGACGCGCCCAGTCAATCTGGCTCATGATGGCAAAAATACCCAACCCGCGTTGCGGCAGATCTGGCCGAAAAAAGGTATATACCGCAGAGAGAGCATTGTCCACCAGATCAACCAGGGCAACCGCGAAGGCTTCACCGGCCTTTTCAAATATCAGCAGACGTGCCTCAACATCACCCGTTTCCGTCATCATTTCTGCGTATAAACGTTCTGCCTCCAGGTCCATACCGCCATCAGGATGTCGTTGCCGCTGGTAATCGGCAAATAACCGGGCATGCTGCGCATCCTGATATGGTGTAGTCACGCGCAGTTGCAGGTCTTGATTACGCGCCCGGGTCCGTTTTTGGCCTCTGTCCGGCTGAAAACGCTCCACCGGAATGCGCACCGAAATACAGGCATCGCACTGCGGACACATGGGGCGATAGGCCAGGGGTCCGTTGCGCCGAAACCCATTCTGGAGCAGTTGATGATATTCCTGCCCACCCAGCTTGGCATACGGATCGCTGAGCACCAGCAGCTCATCCTGACCGGGAAGATAAGGACAGGATTGCAGGGGCGACAAAAAAAAGTTCATGGCCAAAATACATCATCCCAGGATAAAAACGCTTGCCAGGCATGGGGCGTCGGCTGATTTTTCAGCAAAGCCAGGTGCTGCAAAAATTCAGCACGGGTCATTTCGCCTGCTCCCATACTCTGCAGGTGGGGGGTCAGAAACTGGGTATCAATCAGTCCGAAATTCCAGTAGCTGAGATGTTTCGCCAGCCAGACCAGGGCGATTTTTGAGGCATCGGGAACCCGACTGAACATGGATTCGCCGAAAAACAATGCGCCCTGGGCAACACCATACAACCCGCCCACGCGCTGGCCATGCTGCAAAACTTCCACACAATGCCCATGCCCTGCGGCGAACAGGTCCAGATAGGCACTGCGCATTCCATCAGTAATCCAGGTACCACCCTGGCCGGAACGCGGCGCCGCACAGTCATCGAGAACGCCCGCAAAATCCCCATCCAAACGTACTTGCCAAGAGCCAGTGCCGGCATGTTTACGCAAACTGCGGCTGATATGCACGGCATCCGGTTTCAGCACGCCGCGCGGATCCGGAGACCACCACAAAATAGGGTCTTCTTCTCCAAACCAGGGGAATATCCCCTGTGCATAGGCCTGAAGAATCCGCTCGGGAGACAAGTCTCCACCCACCGCAATCAGAGGACTTTCGGCATGGAGCGGATCCGGAAAGACTAAGGAAGGATCCGTGCTGTTGAGGAGAACGGGTCTTGCCTGCTCAGGACGCAATACGATGAAATCCTGAATACCGTTTCACAAGCCACCCCCCTCAGATCAGAAACTAGGGATAACTATACCCCTTTTGCAGCGCCTGCAAAGCCGCCACCCGCGCTTCCAGACTCGGATGGGTGGCAAAAAGACCCTGCCAGCTTCCGGAAATATAAGCCGTTGCCATGGGATCACGCACGGCATCATGCTCGACATGCAAGGCTGTGGCACGTTGATGCAGCTTTTGCAGGGCAGAAATCATTGCTGTAGCCCCGATTTGTTCGGCCGCAAAACGATCGGCTGCAAATTCCCGGCGCCGCGAAAACCAGGTGATGGGAATCAATGCCAAAAAAGACAAGGCTACCTGCAGGGTCATGGAAACCGCAAAAGCGATCATGGGACGATCATCAAACTGACGTGCTGCCAGCATCGACAACCAGAATACAAAGGTATTCATCAACCCCTGGAGCAAAGTCGTGCTGACCATGTCACCGTTATAGACATGGCCCATTTCATGGGCCAGCACCGCCTGGACCTCTCGATCATTCAGCAGATTCACCAGCCCACTACTCACCGCCACCATACTGTGGTTGCGTCCGGGCCCGGTGGCAAAGGCATTGGGATCATCATTCCAGTACACCCAGACTTCCGGCATTTTAATACCCAGACGGGTGGAGAGTTGGGCCACCGTGTCATAGACCAGGCGCTCCTTGGCAGACTGGGGTTGCTCTATCCTTTGCATCTGCATCCCGGCCCTGGCGAGGTGCTTGGACAGCAACAAGGAAACGAAGGCGCCGCCAAAGCCGATCACCAGAGCCCAGAGTAAATCGGCCATACCGACCATGCCGCGCAGGTCCACCCCGAAAGCGGGTAAAACCCAATTGACCAGAATGGTAAAAGTAATGGAAAGGGCAACAAAAATGAGTAGGTTGGTAAACACCAACAAGGCTATACTCTTGAATGATTTCATGACATTCACGCTCCATCAGAATATCGACTGATCACTATCCCGGCTCCTACGATAATACGCGCCGCGCTGTGACACACTGCCTTCTGTTTTTATGACAGTTCGCTGAATCGTAACATCAATGCCATCCGGTCGGAAGAGTCAGAAACTGACTTCTCCAGGTGCTGGATGCTTCTACCTGAAAAGGAATTTCCCCAAGGCAGGGGATGGGCATGAGGCGCTGCAATGTTTCCAGGGTCCCCGGCGCAAGATCGGGGTGCAGGTGATTGGCCACCCAACCCGCCATGGGTAAGCCCCGAGCGAGAATGGCCTCGACACTGAGTAAGGCGTGATTGATGGCGCCGAGGCGCAAACCTACCACCAGCAGCACCGGAAACTGCAGATCAAGGGCGAGATCCGCAAAACCCCAGTCTTCTCCCAGGGGTACGAGAAAGCCCCCGGCCCCCTCTACCAGAACCGCATCCATACCAACCGCCTGAGTCATGATAAACTGTTGAATCTGATGACGATTCAACACCAGCCCGGATTGCGCGGCCGCCCAGTGCGGAGCGATGGGCGGGTCCAGGGCATAGAGACAGGTTTCCGCAAAAGAACGTGGCGGCGTCGATGCGCCGCGCAGTATTTCCACATCCGTCCACTGCCCGGAAGCTTCGCTACCGGAGACGATGGGCTTTAATGCCGCAACCCGGGCCATGACCTGCAGGCAGCGTTGCGCCAGAGCTGCGGTGACAGCCGTTTTGCCGACGCCGGTATCGGTCCCGGTGATAAACAGCCCGCGCTGCTGTGGAGGAATACAACTATTTTGCAGGGCTTTCATGAGCGTCTCGGGATGCGGGTCAAAGGCAGGAGCACAGCACCATCTTCACGGGTTACCGCTCGCGGGCCGCTACTCCAGGCATGCCCGTAAACCACTTCGTAAGTAGCGGGCAAACGTTCCTGACTACGGAAGGTTTCATAGGCATCGCGGAGTTGCTGCAAGCGGGCCGGCGTCAATAATCCCCGGGGCCGTCCTGCCCTGGCATTGGTGGCTCCCACTTTGCGTAAATCCTGTAAAAGATCGTCCAGGGTTGTATAGGTCAATTGATAATGCTCGACGTCCAGCACCGGCATTTCATAGCCCTGGCGAACCAGCGCATCACCAATATCGTGCATATCCAGGAACTGACTGACATGAGGGTGATCATCGAGGCTGGCAAAGGACTGGCGGAGTTCGGTCAGGGTGTCCGGCCCCAGGGTGCTGAACATCAACAGTCCTCCGGGGCGCAAAACCCGGGCAAACTCACGCAGCACCTGATCCAGATCATTGCACCACTGGATGGACATGTTGGCGTAGAGCAGATCCATGGAAGCCGTTGCCAGGGGCAGATGCTCCGCATCCCCCTGACAATAATGTTGGCGTTGCCGCCAGCGTTTACGTTGACGCGCCACCCGAAGCATGCCGGCGGCCAGATCGAGAGCCAATACCCGTGCCTTGGGGTAACGCGCATTGAGTCGGCGACTTTGCAGCCCCGTACCACAGCCCAGATCCAGTATCCATTGGGGTTCCAGCTTGACCAGATCGAGGCGCTCAAGCAATTGCTGACCGACCTGATCCTGGAGCACCGCGCTGGCCTCATAACTGCCTGCAGCCTGGTCAAAGGCGCGGCGAATAGCGCGCTTTTCCAAATGATCGGCTATCGGCAGCGAAGGATTCATGTCCAATGCTCCAAAATGGCATCCCGGCAGAGTTCCGGCCGGGATAAAAAGGGTGCGTGTCCCGCCTGTTCCAGCATGGTCAGTTGGCTGTCGACAATATGCTGGTGCAGGTAAAATGCGGCCTCTGGAGGCACAATGCGGTCCTGGGCGCCGTGAATCACCTGCACCGGCAGGGTCAAGGTAGCCAATGCAGCGCGCAAATCCACTTCCTGGAGCAGTTTCAGCCCATCAGCCAGACAGGCAGGATCCGGGCTGGGCCACGCGGCCATGCCATCCAGCGCGCGCCGTCCTTGCGGATCGCCTAAAACCTGCAACGCCAGAAAGCGCTTGCGCGTGCCTTGGGGATCAGTTTGCAGACGCAAACCAAAATCCTCCAGGGTCGCAGCAGGAATGCCCGCCGACCAGTCAGCCCGCTGGCGAAAACTCGGGGAACTGGCCATCAACACCAGCCCCCTGAGGAGTCCGGGTTGACGCAGACGCTGGTTCAGGGCCAGGCCCAAGGCCAGCAGACCACCCAAAGACCAACCCAATACAATGGGAGGTGTCGCTTCCCGGGAGAGCAGGTCCTGCAACTGCTGCAGCAACTCCGGCCAATGCATGCCAGTGGCCGTACAGGGGCTACGCCCATGGCCCGGCAAATCATAGCTGATGCAAGTAAAATAAGGCTCCAAAAGGGCACGCCAGCCGGCAAAAACCCGGCTTTCCATGCCCCAACCATGCAAAAGCAGCAAAGTCGATCCTTGCCCGGTCTGTTCTCGAAACCAACTCATCCCTTAACCTGGTTCATCTTATCTCCCGGAGGGCCGTCACTAGGGCCTGCAGATCTTCGCGCCGATGCGCGGCACTGAGGGTCACCCGCAAGCGGGCGCTTCCTTGGGGAACCGTCGGAGGGCGCACAGCGGGGCAGTATAGGCCAAGCTCACGCAGTTGCCCGGACACCCGCATAGCCCTTGCGGCATCGCCTAAAACCAGCCCCTGTATGGGCGTTTCACTGGGAAGCCAGGGAGCATCAGGAAGCTCGGCGCGCAACAAAAGACGATGGACATGCAAACGGGCGCGGCGGACTTCGCCCGCTCGCAACAACTGCAAGGAAACCCGTGCCGCTGCCGCCAGCGCCGCCGGCAAGGCTGTATGATAAATAAAACTGCGTGCCCGGTTGCGCAGCAGATCAATCAGATCATGACTGCCCGCCACAAAGGCGCCATATACCCCAAAAGCCTTGCCCAGGGTGCCCATGATCACGGCCACGTCGGCATTATCCAGATGGTAGTGGGCAAGGGTGCCCCTGCCCTGGTCGCCGAGCACCCCCAAAGCATGGGCTTCATCCAGAATAATCCGGGCTTGGTACTGGCGCGCAAACGACACCAGCTCAGGCAGCGGCGCCAGGTCACCATCCATACTGAAAACCCCGTCGCTGATGATCCAGGCCCGCCCTGAACCACCGCGTGCCAATAGCTGCTGCAAATGCGCCATATCCCCATGCCGGTAGCGCTGTAGACGCGCCCCGCACAAACGGGCGCCATCCACCAGGGAAGCATGATTGAGGCGGTCGGCATAAATCCGGTCATGGCGGCCGACCAGGGCTGAGATAATGCCCAGATTTGCCAGATAACCACTGCCAAACAGCAGAACTGCTTCCACGCCCAGCCAGTCGGCCAGATCGGCAGCCAATCCCTGGTGTACTGGTCGCTCGCCACCCAGCAGGGGTGCCGCACCCGCACCGAGGCCACTTGTTTCGAGTTCGGCAATGGCCGCGCGCTGCAAGGCAGGATTTCTGCTCAAACCAAGATAGTCATTACTGGCAAAAGAAATGAACGCACGTCCTTCGCTGTCTATAAATTGGGGGTGGTCGGCAGCGGGATCGGGTTGCAGGGGCAACAATTCCCGCCACAACCCCTGGCGACGGATATCCGCCAGCTGCGTACTCCAGTCACTTTCTACGGTATCAGGCATAGCTTCTTATAAGGAGGGGGTTCTGCCTTGTCAATGCAGGCCTGAAAGGTGAGAATCAGGATGATCAGATCTTTCCGCTCTACAAAAGGTCCGCCCATTCTCTTGTCCGTTCTGCAACAGCTCTATAGAAATAGCCAGCGCATCAGCCAATGGTTGTTTCCCGAACATTGCCGCAGCTGTGGAGCGGCGGGTGCGGCTCTCTGCTCCGCCTGTGCCG
>NZ_JABBOU010000003.1 GCF_018853465.1 Acidithiobacillus montserratensis | reverse complement strand
CCGGGTCCGAAGCTGTTGGCTATCTGCCAGATAATCAGCCCCGCAGCGACAATAGCAAAAGGCGGCTCGCCGGAAAGCGCGAATAATCCCACCAGGCCGAGGCTGATGGCATCGCCCAGAAAGCCCCAGATCTGGGCACGCCGCCGACCCACCCGATCAATCAGCAAAGCCAGTGGAATCCAGCCGAGCACAAAGCTGGCAGTGAAAAAGCTGTTGCCAATGATGGCCTGCTCCGGAGTTTTCAAACCCATGTGCATGAGCATGAAAGGCAGGAAAATGCCCAGAGCATAACCCATGACATCCATCATGAACCATGGTACACAGGCATAAATGGTCCGGCGCAAATAAGGCTTGCTGAAAAGCATGGTCCAAGAGACACTCCGGCTGGCCTGCATGCTGGTGGCCGTTTCCTGAACCAGACGCTCCCGTTCCTGGGTATTGACATCCGGTACCAGCCAGCGCAACACCTGAGCCGCTTCCTGCAAACGACCCCGATAAATGTACCAGCGCGGCGACTCCGGTAAGCTGCGCCGCATCCAGAGGACCAGCACCGCCGGTACTGCACCCGAAGCCAGCATCCAGCGCCAGGCTTCAGGGCCGGTATGCAGCAGGGCCAGGCCGACCAGACTGGAAAACAGCGCGCCCCCCATCCACAACCCGAAAATCCAGGTCATGGCCGAACCACGCTTGTTCTTGGGCATAAACTCGGCAATATACGTGGAACTCAAGGGATAATCTGCCCCGACCCCAAGCCCCAGTATGAAACGCAGGATGACCAGGGAGGTGATATCCCAGGCAAAGCCCGAAAGGAGCGCAGCAAAGAAAAAAGCCGCAATATCGATGAGATAAACGGTTTTGCGCCCATAACGGTCGGCGATGATACCGCCGAAAAGGCCGCCGATGAGCGCCCCTACCAGTGCTGCCGTACCCAGCAAACCCAGCAGGGTCGGCCCCAGATGCCATTGCGGTTTGAGCAGAATCAACACAATAGCCATGATGCTCAAATCATAACCATCCAGAAAAATACCCAGCCCCGAGGCCCAGAGAATCCGGCGATGGCGCTTGTTTACTTTCTGTTCGTCGTCAATGGTGCTTAGCAGGGGATTCATCATTTCGTCATCAAGGCCGCTGTAGAGTCGTCACCTTAACACGCAAACATGACACTTTTATGACAACAGTCAAACTCAGGCCAGACGGCCTGCACGAAAATCTTCCAAAGCTGTCCGAATACCTTGCTCGTCGTTCATCACGAAAGGCCCGTGCTGAACGATAGGTTCGTCCAGCACCTTGCCGGCCACCAGAAATACCCGGCTGGCTTCGGTGCTTTCCAGCGCGACGGCTTCTCCTGGCCCGAGAATACCCAACTGCACTGCCGCAAGGCTTTTATCCAGGACCTGAATCTGGCCGGTATAAGGAACCAGGAAGGCATGGCGATCGGCGGGAATTTCCTGCTCGAAACGTGCCCCGGCGGGCAAATGTAAATCGAGGATCAGAGGCTCGGTGATGGGTCGTTGCACCGCACCGATAACGCCCTGACTGTCTCCGGCAATGACGATGCCGGTAATGCCGTTGGCCAAAGTAAAGCGTGGCAATTCTGCCGCAGTGAAATCCCGATACCAGGGTTCACAAAGCTTGTCGGCTGCAGGCAGATTCAGCCAGAGCTGAAAACCGGCCATGCGCCCTTCCTGCTGCTCCGGTATCTCGGAATGAATCACCCCGCGTCCGGTGGTCATCCATTGCACTCCGCCTGTTTCCAGAAGGCCTTCATGGCCGGCGCTGTCGCGATGCCGCATGCGGCCCTCCAGCATGTAGGTGATGGTCTCGAAACCACGGTGCGGATGGTCGGGAAAACCGGCGATGTAATCGTCGGGCGTTTCACTGCCAAAAAAATCCAGCATCAGAAAAGGATCAAGACGGCGTTGCAAATCCCGCTCAAAAAGTCGGATCAATCGGACGCCTGCACCGTCACTGGTAGGACGGCCGCTAACAATGCGTTCGATGGCACGCTGATTATTTTCTTTCATGGCTCACTCCTTGAAGTTTGCTTGGATAACTACCCATGTTGCTATACTATGATCTCTGCTTATTTAATAAAAGTAGGTACTGATTAGTAACCATGAGAAAGACCCGAGAAGAAAATCCCTGCCCCATGGATACCCTGCTGCGCCTGCTCATGGGTCCCTGGACGACCCAGATCTTGTGGGTGCTGCGCACCCAGGGAGCTTTGCGTTTCGGGGCCTTGCAACGGCAGCTGGGGCAGATTTCGGCGCGGGTCCTCACCCAGCGCCTACGTTTATTGGAAGAGGCAGGAATCCTTTACCGCGATTATCGTCCCACGGTTCCCCCCGAAGTGAGTTACGGACTCACAGAAAAAGGCCGACAACTGGGCACTGTCCTGGATGGTCTCGATACCCTGGCCCGCCAATGGGCTGCCGAGGACGCTCCACAAAGTGATCACTAAGGCGCATATCGTTGCTTTTTGCGATGGATACCATACTGATAAAAGCACTATTCAAACTGCCCGCGCGCAGAATAAGCTATTAAGCAAGTTTCACGCCAGAAAATATCATTTTTTTGTCATAAAACCTTCACAATACTGTAACATTTCTATGTTAGATTATTGCTTCTAGACTTTCTTGTGATGAATTTCCATCGAAAAGTGGGCTTATGATGCAGATCAAAAAATTTACACTTTGTGCAGCCATTCTCCTGTTATCTCTCTTCCCCTTTACCTCTAGTCTTGCTTCCGAAAACTCCTCTGCAACGATGGGCATGAGCAATCCCGCCAATCCTGGCGCTCTTGCTGATGCCTATCTGACCCATGCCCGGGCCATTCGCAAATCAGATGCGCCTATTGTGCAATTGCTGAATCACGATGCCTACGCCCAGGCTGTGCCGCTCCTTAAAAAGGCCGCTGCAGACCATGATGATTTCTGGGCGGCCGATACCCTGGGGCATCTCTATCAGGCAGGCTTGGGCGTTTCTGCCAATACCCACAAGGCTTTCCATTGGTATTTGCAGGCTGCCGAAGCGGGGGACCGCTTTGCCCAGCGGCAGGTGGCCAATGCCTATCTCAATGGCTGGGGCGTAGCCCGCAGTCCCCGGCGGGCGGCTTTCTGGTTTCGCCAGGGGCTGATGGTACCCCAGGTCGCCAATGCCGATTTCTGGCTGGGCAAGACTTACGCCGAGGGCAAGCTCATGCCCAAAAATCTGGAAAAAGCAGCCTGGTATCAAGGTCGCAGCCGAACCATCTTACAACAACTTTATGCAGAGAAGGTGGGCGCAGCCGCCTACGATCTGGGTCTCGCAGCCTGGCATGGCTATGGGCAAGCCAGGAATCCAGCCGAGGCCCGGACTTTTTTCCAGCAGGCCCTGAGCTGGCATTATCCGCCCGCCGCTTCCGCCCTGCAGCACATCGAGGAGAAAACGCATGCGACGTCGTGATTTTTTGAAAAGTCTGGGAGCTGGTGCCGGTGTCACCGCCTTTCTCGGCAGTTCCGTAGCGCGGGCGGCCATGCTGCCCGCGCTGGGGCGCTCCGGCACTCTGGAAGACGTGGAGCATATTGTGGTCTTCATGCAGGAGAACCGCTCTTTTGATCATTATTTTGGTCATTTGAGCGGGGTGCGCGGTTATAACGATCGCTTTCCCCTGAAACTGCCAGACGGTAAACCCATCTGGTTTCAGGGTCGCATGGAAGATCCAACCCGCTCTATTCTGCCTTTCCATTTCAACACCCAGAAAACTTCCGCCCAGTTCCTGCAGGACTTGGACCACAGTTGGGCCTCCCAGCACGGGGCCATTGCCGGTGGTTTGATGAATGCCTGGCCGCTCAACAAAACCAACATGACCATGGGTTATTTTCAGCGTCAGGATATTCCTTTCCATTATGCCCTGGCCGATCATTTCACCATTTGTGATCATTATTTTACCTCTCTCGCCGGGCCGACCTGTCCCAATCGCTGTATGCTTTTTACGGGCTCCATTGATCCCGAGGGAGAGCATGGTGGACCCTACATTGACGACGACACCCATCTCTGGACCAAGGGCGTAAAGCCCTTCACCTGGCCGACCTATGCCGAACGTCTGCAGAAGGCGGGCATCTCCTGGCGTGTCTATCAGGAGGGGCTGCATGAGGTGGACAAAAACCCCATGACCGGCAATTTTGGTGAGAATGCCCTGCTGTATTTTCAGGCTTTCACCGATATTCCCGACAGCTCACCGCTGTCCCAGCGGGCGCGGCGCCCCGGTGGGGTAGCGGCTCTGCGTAACGATGTGCTGCACAATCGCCTGCCCCAGGTATCGTGGATTGTGGTACCGGCCGGTTATTCGGAGCACCCCTCCTACCCACCAGCATACGGTGCCATTTACATCGCCCGGGTGTTGGATGCCCTGACCAGCAATCCCGCCGTTTGGGGTAAAACCGTCCTCCTCCTGGATTACGACGAAAACGACGGCTTTTTTGATCATGTACCGCCGCCGCAGCCGCCCACCCCGGTGCGGCCCGGCAAAAGCACCGTCAGCACTGAAGGGGAGGTCCACAATCGCATCAATCCCGACTGGCCCACACTCTACAGTGCAGATCAACTGCCCTACGGACTTGGACCGCGTGCACCCATGATGACTATATCGCCCTGGAGCAAGGGGGGGTATGTGTGCTCGGAAGTCTTCGACCACACTTCGGTGATCCGCTTCATCGAAAAACGCTTCGGGGTCAGCGAACCCAACATCACCCCCTGGCGGCGGGCGGTCTGCGGTGACCTGACAGCCGCCTTTGATTTTTCCCGGCCGGATGAACGCATGGTCTCCCTGCCCAGTACCGCCAGCTATGTGGCCACCGTCCACCACGAATCGACCCTGCCCGCGCCCGAAGTGCCTCAGGAGCAGGAACGGGCCATCATCCCTCAGGAAGCGGGGCTGCGCCGCCGCCGCCCCCTGGCCTACGACACCCGCCTGCGTCTGGAAGCCACGGCCACCGGCGTGAAAGTCCACCTCCACAATCCCGCCCCCATCGGCGTGGTGTGCACGGCATACTGGGACGGCAGTCACCATCTTCCCCATCATTACACTGCCGGTCCCGCCAGCAGCCTGGAAGATGAGATCCCTTTACCCAAGGATCAGGATCTGGCTCTGACGGTCATTGGTCCCGACGGTTTCCTGCGGACCCTCAGCGGCACGGGTGCTTCCACCCTGCAGGTAGAAGCCTGGGGCGAGAAGGATGGCAGCCTGCGCCTGCATCTGCACAATGGCAGCAATGAAAGGCAACGCGTCGAAATTACCGACCAGACTTACGGCCGGGACAAACAGACGCTGGCACTGGCGCCGACAGAACGCAAGGAAATTTCCTGGCCCATCACCCAAAGCCATCACTGGTACGACCTGGAAATCCGCAGCGCAAGCCATGCCTGGCGCCTGGCCGGGCATGTGGAAACGGGTGCTGAGAGTTGGTCCGATCCGGCTAATACGGCGCCGGTTTTGACTCAATGGTCATGAAGGATAGCCGACGCCGAATTCCTGCCCAGGCGGATTGATCTGGTAAGGAAAATTCCTTACCATAAGGGCATTTTTATCAGGAGGGCTGCCCCATGCCTGAAATCCATGAAGTCGCCACACTGACCTCCAAGGGCCAGATCACCCTGCCCAAGCCCATCCGGCAGGCGCTGGGCGTGGACGCCGGCGGAAAAGTGGCCTTCGACCTGCGCGGAGGCCAAGTCATCGTGACCCGTGCGGACACCGAACATCAAGACCCGGACATCGAGGCCTTTCTGGGTCTACTGGAGGCCGACATCCGGGCTGGCCAGCGCGTTAGGTCCCTGCCGGACGATCTGGCCCGGGCCATGCTGGCAAATGCTGGCCACACGATCGATCTTGATGAAAACATCGACGGCGAAGTAGCGCTCTGATGCAGCGGAACGGCTGGACGCTCTTGTTCCATGAGGGCGTGATCGAGCAGTTGCGCAAGCTGCAGTTGGCCGCAGAGCGGGCCAAAAAGAACGACCCGCAGGGGTTCGAGGGCAACGCCAACGTCAAGCTGTTCAGGGCCTTGAGCCAGTTGATCCTGGAGGTCGTGCCCAGCGACCCCTCGCGGGACGAATACCGCCAGGGCAACACCCTGGGGCCGGCGTATCGCCACTGGCGGCGCGCGAAGATCGGGCGGCGGTTCCGTCTGTTCTTCCGCTACGATGCCAAAGCGAAGGTGATCGTGTTCGCTTGGGTCAACGACGAACAGACGCTGCGGTCGGCAGGTAGCAAATCCGATCCCTATGCGCTGTTCAAGAAGATGCTCGGACGCGGCAACCCGCCCGATGACTGGACAGCGCTGGTGGCAGCGAGCCAGACCGAATGGGCAACAAAGGAACGTTGATCGAAATGTGCATCAAGTTGAATAGCGCGGAATTTTGCTTCAGAACCTTCTCAGTCTGGGCTCTGCTGTGGATGCTCCTGGGTAGCCAATCAGCCCAGGCTGCCCCCCTCGACATGCTGATCCACGACCCCTTCGATACCCAGGGCTGGGTCAAGGCACCGCTGGGAAAGCCCTGGCAGGACCAGCATCTGCAATTACCCAAGGCCGCTCTGCCGGGAACCCATACCTTTGTGAAACCCCAGAGTCTGGCGGCATTGACCAATTATGCCCTGGCCCACAACCCCCAAACCCGGGTGGCCTACCTGAATCTACAGGCCTCTGCCGCAGGTTTGGGGGTTGCTGAGTCCGCTTGGCTCCCCAGCATCTCCCTGAGTGACTCTGCGGTGCGCTCCCAGAGCAACACCACGGCCGGATTCAGCATTCCCATCATCAACAGTAGCTCTGCCAGCCTCAGCCTGAGTTATGTACTGCTGGATTTTGGCCTGCGTGCCGCGCAAAAGGATGCAGCTCTCGCGCAGTTGTACATTTCCGGTTTTGACAATAACAGCGCGCTGAGCAAAGTTGCCCTGAGTGTTACCCAAAATTACTACCAGCTCATCGGCGAACAGGCACTGGTGCGCGCCTATTTGCAAACCGTCACCGAAGACAAGGCCAATCTGGATGCGGCGCGTTTGAAGCAACATGCCGGTATGGCAACCATCGCCGATGTGCTGCAGGCGCAGTCGGCACTGGCCCAGGCCCGGGCCCAATGGATTTCCGCCTCGGCCACTGTGCGCTCTGATCAGGCGGCACTGGCCTCAAGTTGCGGATTGCCGTCCAATAATCCTATACCGCTGGTGCCTCTGAACACCCACCGTTTGCCCCCTGACATCACTCCTTCGGTGCAATCTCTGGTCCAGCATGCCACTCAGCATAACCCAACCGTCCAGGCTGCGGCTGCCCAAATTCTGTCCAGCAGGGCTACGCTTCGGGAAGATCAGGCCCAGGGACTACCGACGCTCAGCGCATCGATGTCCGCTGGCAAACGCTTTCAGAATGGACTGGAGCCTTCCCAGAACTGGGCTATTGGCTTCAGCCTCAAAGTGCCGTTGTTTACGGGTTTTCATGACAGCTATCAGATTCAGCAGGCCCGCCGCCAGGAACGCAGTGCCCGGGCTTCATTGAACCAGGAGACCCAAACCATTGCCTTAACCGTCTATCAGGATTACCAGACCGTCATGGGTGCGCGCTCCGCTGCTGCCGCCGCTCAGTTGGCTGTCACCAGTGCCCAGGCTTCTCTTGCTGCCATCCGTGCTCAGTACAAGGTAGGACTTTCGACCATGCTCAATCTGCTCACCGCCCAGGCAACGCTCACCACCGCTGAGCAAACCCGCATCCAGGACATTACGACGGCCTATGTGCAACTCGCCAACCTCGCCAATGCCCTGGGCATGATCGGTTTACCGAAAACACTCCCGGGAGGCCCGGCATGATGCGACTCCGCCAGTCTTTGCTGCTTCCGGCGGCAATGCTCCTGCTCCTGACGGGTTGTGCCGATCATCAGCAGCATCACAGTAAAGATTCGGCCTTACCCGTCGAAACAGCCGTAGTCCATACCGGTGATCTGCCCATAGTGGTCAACACCCTGGGGCAGGCCGTAGCCTCGCATAGCGTCACCATCACCCCCCAGGTCAGCGGTATTTTGCAAAACGTGGCGGTACACTCAGGACAAGTCGTGCAAAAGGGACAACTCCTGTTTCAGATCGACCCGGCCACTCCTGCCGCACAGGTTGCCGAGGATCGCGCCAACCTGCAGGGAGAAATCGCCCAGGAACAATATGATGAGGCCCAGGCCAAGGCCTATGCCCCCCTGCTCAGCAAGGAGTATGTGACCCGCCAGACCGTGCAGCAGGCCGAGGCCCAGGCCAACACCGCCGCCGCCACAGTTGAGGCCGATCGGGCGGCTCTCCAGGCAGCGCAAATTACCCTGGCGGAAACCCGCATCACCGCGCCCATCAGTGGCAGCGTCGGGATTTTAAGTCTTAAATCCGGCAATCTGGTCACCGCCAACAGCACCCAGCTGGTCACCATCAATCAGATCCAACCCATATATGTACAGTTCAGCCTGCCTGAAACCTATCTCAATGACTTACATGCGGCCATTAGTCAGCACTCAGGGCAGGTACAGGTCTGGGATGAAAACCACCACAGCCGCATCGGCACCGGTACCGTCACGGTGATAGACAATACGGTCAATACTGCCTCGGCCACGGTCACGGCGCGGGCAACGCTCAGTAACCAGCCCGCCCGCCTCTGGCCCGGCGAGTATGTGCAGGTGGATTTTACCGCCCGACAGCTTCATGACGCCCTGATTATTCCTGCCAACGCCTTGCAGCAGGGAGTTTCCGGACCCTTTGTTTACATCATCAAGGATCATAAAGCAGCCATGCAACCGGTGCAGTTTCTGGGACAGAACGGTAATCGGGTGGCGATAGCGGGGGCAAAGCATTTATTGGGAGCACAGGTGATCGTGGGGGCACCCACCCGGCTGCATCCCGGCTCGGCGGTGCGGGTGATCAAGCCATGAAAATCAATCAGGCAGTAGGTAGGGATGCTTTGCAGCGACTTTGGTCCGCGCCGTCGTTGTTCTTGGCGAAATCCCGCGCCCGGCAGGCGAACTGTCTGAGCCCGCAGGGCGAGTTTTCGCCTGCCAACGGGATGAGTCATAGAACAACAGGCAAGGACCGTCGGAGCAAAAAGCATCCCTACCTACTGCAGGGCCTCCAATGAACCTCTCAGCCCCCTTCATCCGCCGCCCGGTTGCCACCACGGTACTTGCCTTGGCTGTGGCCCTGCTGGGCTTGTTTGCCTATTTGCAGTTACCCACGGCCCTGCTGCCCAATGTCAGCTTTCCCATGGTGGTGGTTACCGCCGAGCTACCGGGAGCCAGCCCGAAAACCATGTCCAGCGCCGTGGCCACACCCCTGGAAAGACAGTTCGCGAGCATTCCCGGCCTCAATTCCATGAGTGCCGTCAGTCAAAATGGTGTCACCCAGATTACTCTGCAGTTTGATCTCAGCAAATCGCCCCTGGGGGCGACCCAGGAAGTTTCCAATGCCGTATCTCAGGCCCAGCATTTTTTACCGCCTGGCATGCCTGAGCCGCCCGCCGTGCGCCAGATGAACCCTTCGGCACAGCCGGTTTTCTACATCGGCATGTCCGCACCCAACATGCCCCTTTATGCACTGGACAAGTATGCCCAAACCAAGGTGAGTACAGCCTTGTCGGGGATTTCCGGGGTGTCCGATGTACAGATTTATGGTGCCCAGACCTACGCCGTGCGTATTTACGTGAATCCTTTTGCCCTTTCGGCCCGGGGGCTCAGCCTCCAGGCGGTGCAAAGCGCCCTGGGTAACGCCAATGTCAATCTGCCCGGCGGCACCCTGGACGGCGGCGATCAGGCTTTTGCCACCCAGGTGCATGGCCAGTTACATACGGCAAAAGCCTACAATCATCTGGTACTGGCCTATGAAGGCGGTCAGGCTGTACCCCTCAGCGCAGTGGGCAAGGCGGTCAACAGTACCCAGGACAATCAGCAGAAAACCTGGATCAACAAAACGCCCGGCATTGTCATGGCCGTAGTCCGTCAACCCGGCAGCAACACGGTGGAGATCTCCAATAAAATTCGCGCCATGCTCCCCCAGCTGAAGGCGGCCATGCCCGGTGGTGTCCACCTGACCAATGTATTTGATCTGGCAGACTATATTCGGGCTGCCGTACATGAAGTACTGATGACCCTGATTCTCGCGAGCATTCTGGTGGCAGGGGTCATGTGGCTGTTTTTGCGCCGCCCTTCGGCCACCCTCATCGGCGCCGTCGCCATTCCCCTGTCCCTGCTTGGCACCTTTCTGGTGATGATGCTCCTCGGCTTCAGCATCAATACCCTGACCTTGCTGGCGCTGACTCTTTCCGTGGGTTTTGTGGTGGATGATGCGGTGGTCATGCTGGAAAACATCAATCGTCATATTGACCGGGGCGAAACTGGCATGACCGCCGCCCTCAATGGTAGCCGCGAAATCAGCTTTACGGTGCTGTCCATGACCCTTTCCCTGTCCATCATTTTTCTGCCCCTGATTTTTCTGGGGGGCTTTGTCGGACACCTGTTCTCGGACTTCGGGGTCAGCATTGCCATGGTCATCCTGATATCCGGAATAGTCGCGCTGACCGTGACCCCCATGCTCTGTAGTCGGTATCTGAAGCCCAATCACCCCCACGCGTTGGCTGATCTTCATGACTCGGGGCACCTACCGGAAAACGGGATTTTTCAGCGTTTTTTCAAGCAAAGTCGGGATTTTTATATCCGCACCCTGAAAATCGCCTTGCATCACAAATACTGGATGCTGGCCCTGGCCGGGCTTTCCCTGGTCGGAAGTGTCTGGTTGCTGATGCTGGTTCCCAAGGCCTTTTTGCCCAGCCAGAATTCGGGAATGATCAATGCCAACATTGAGTATCCCACCGGCATGACCTTTGCCGAAGTCAGCCAGGAGCAATCGGCCATTGCCCGGGTCGTCAAAGCCAATAACCGCATTCAATCGGTAGTGTCTTCCGCCGGTCAGGGAGCCGGTGGTTTTGGCAGCCGCAACTCCGGGCACATGTTCATTCATATTCGCAATGGCTATGCTCCCCAGACCGAACAGATCATTGTTGACCTGCAAAAGGCCACCCGGCGCTTTCATAATGCCCAGATTGTTTTTCAGGGGCCGCAAAGCGCCCACTCCGGCACCGCCAGTGGTAATGGCAGTTATGTGTATGAACTCATGGGCAGTAACTGGACTGACCTGAACGCGGCCACTCTGAAAATGACTGATGCGCTGCAAAAACTCCCTCAGCTCAATTCCGTCAGTAATAGTCTGGAAAACAATAGCCCCCAGGTGACCGTTCAGATTCAGCGCGCCCGCGCCACGGCTTTAGGAGTCACCCCCGCCGCCATCGAAAACACCCTGGGCCTTGCCTTTGGCGGGCACGAGGTGGGAACCATTTACGGGGCCAGCAATCAATATGAAGTAATCATGGAACTGCAACCGCGCTATCAGAAAAACATCAATGCCCTGTCCACTCTGAGTGTACCGGGTGCGGGTGGGACCTTGGTGCCTCTTTCCGCCGTAGCTGAGTTCCATTATGACGCCGCTCCCCTGAATCTGATGCAACATAATGGTCAGCCCTCGACCACCATCTCCTTCAATCTGGCTCCTGGAGTGCAATTGGGTACAGCTATCAGCGCCCTGCAAAAAACCGCCCATCAAGTATTGCCAGCGGGCATTGTCGGGCACCTGGGTGGAAATGCCGCGCAATTCCAGTCGGCCTTCAAATCTCTACCCTTTTTGCTCCTGGCGACCATCCTGCTGATTTACGTGGTCCTCGCCATTCTCTATGAACATTTCCTGCATCCTCTGACCATTTTGACCGCTCTGCCCCTGGCGGCCTTCGGCGCCCTACTGTCGTTGCTCATTTTTCACGAGCCTCTCGATTTATACAGTTTTATCGGCATCATCATGCTCCTGGGCCTGGTCAAGAAAAATGGCATCATTCTCGTGGATTTTGCGGTGAGCCGCCGCCGCGAGGGCGCGGATGCCTATGATGCCATTGTCGATGCCTGCAGCATCCGCTATCGCCCCATCATGATGACCACTTTCGCTGCCATTCTCGGGGTCTTGCCCATAGCCATCGGCTTTGGCGCCGGAGCGGGTAGTCGGGTACCCCTGGGGGTGGCCGTGGTGGGCGGGCTGATTTTTTCCCAGTTTTTGACCCTGTACATCACCCCCGCCTTCTATTTATGGTTTGACGGACTGTCCTGGCCGCGCCGCAAACGGGCAAAATCTGTTGCTCTGACCCCATGATTTTTCAAAAAGGTGACCAACCCATGCTTCTGCGCAAAAAAATCCCGTCCGCATTGATTTTTCTGGCTGGTATGGCTTGGGGAACGGGCATGCTCTTGACCAGTATGGCCGAGGCGGATACCGCCTTTACCGGCAGCACCACCCCTTTTGTTCCACTAAATTTGCAACACAGCGGTGCTCCACTACGCATTCTCAAAAAACATGTCACGGTCAGCGTACAACCCAGCGGTCTGTTCACCGAGCGCGATCATCAGGTGCTGGAACTACTCAATCCTGCCCTCGAAACCATGATCAACCCCTTTCAGATTCAGTATTCTGCAGACATGGCAAAACTGCGGGTGATACGCGCCTGGGTCAGCACACCCAGCGGCCAGAAATATGTGGTGCCCGCCAGTGCCATTTTTGTGCGCCCGGAACCCGTCGCCGCCGGAGCACCTATGTATAGCCACGCCAAGGTGCTGTCCATCGTTCTGCCCAAACTCGGCAAGAACGACCAGTTACACCTCATCACCGAGAAAACCCAGACTACGCCCTACTTCGCCAAACAGTATTCCCAGTTCTGGCAAATTCCGGTCAGCCATTCAGTCCGGAATTTTCAGGTAAAAATCACGGCACCCCGCAGCATGCACCTCAAGGCGGCTCAAACAGGCGGCTGGAAGATCTCCCAGCAGAATCACGGCAAAATGGTCCAGATCAGCGCCCGCATGTCCGTCCATCATGCCCATTATCCGGGTCCGAGTACTGTTGATGAAAGCCAGTTCAGCCCCCTGTTTGAGGTGAGCACTTTCCCGACCTGGGCCGCTGTCGGCAAGGCCTATTGGTCACGGGCTGCGGACAAGGCCGCTGTCACCCCCTTGGTGCAGAAAACTGCCGCTGACGCCAGCCATGACTTGCAGGGCTGGGATGCGGAAAAGGCCCTCTATTCCTGGGATTCCCACCATATTCGTTATGTCGGCCTGGAATTGGGCGTAGGTGGCTTTGTACCCATCTCGGCCAACAACACCCTGCAAAACCGCTATGGTGACTGCAAAGCCCACGCCACCCTGCTGCAGGCACTGTTCAATGCCAAAGGCTTCAAACTCTACCCGGCCCTCATCAACTGGAACAACGTCTTTACTTTGCCGCCCCTGCCAACGCCCTTCTGGTTCAACCACGCCATAGACTATGCGCCTCAACGCCATCTGTTTCTGGACAGTACCGGCACCTATGAAACCCCGGGGCAATTGGCGGTGGGCGAACGAGACAAGCCGACCATTGTGACCGGACCTCATCCACGGGTGGTGATGACTCCCGGTGCCGAGCCCGGGGCCAATCAACTGGACTATTCCGCAGATCTCACCCTGCACCGCAATGGTGATCTGAGTGGTACGGCCAAAATGGTCACCCATGGCTGGTGGGCCTGGATGTACCGGGAAACCTTTGCGTCCATCCCCCCTTCGGCCTATCCCCGGGTCATGAATACCCTATTGCTTCGGGATGGCGGCGGCAGTGGTTCTTTTGTTCCGGGTGATCCCAATGTGCTGGATCAGCCTTTTACGGTCAGTGCCCATTGGCATACGGTGGCTTATACCCATGTCGGCGACCATATCAGTTTTCCCATACCCTCCGGCCCCTATCTCACTCCCGGTCTATCCGGCACAGCAAACCCCATACGCGCACTCACCCGGGTCATTGGTCCCCTGCAACGTCAGCATCCTGTCACCACCTATCTCGGTGGTATTCACTGGATCAGCACGATTCACCTACCCGCCGGCTACCGCGTGGAATATCTGCCACCAGATCAACATCTGCATAATTCAGCCGGCAGCTTTGTCTATACCTTGGCCCAGAAAAACCAAAACGTCATCGTTCACTATAAGCTGCGATTAAAGCGCGTCGTGTACGACCCCCGACAATATCCTGCCCTGCGCCAACTGCTGAAACGGGATTATGCCGCCCAGCAAAGTCCACTTATCCTTGTTCGTCAATGAATTCAGGAAACCTGTAAATGACCCGCCAAATTCTGCCCAAGACTGTTTTGTTTACTGCCGGCTGCATCCTCATGAGCAGCGCGAACCTGGCGCTGGCCCGCGAACCCGCCCAGGTGAATTATCAGATACTGCTTCTGCGCCAGGAAATCAGCGTCCAGAAAAATGGTGCTTTTACAGACAGCATCGATCGCGTTATTCAGCCCCTGACCATGGCGGGCGTTCAATCTCAATCCCAGATACAAATTGGCTATCCGGCCAATTTTGCCCAGGTCCATATTCTCGACGCCTATACGGAAACGCCTTCCGGCATTAAACACCCGGTGCCCGCCAGTGCCATTTATACCCAGTCCAGCCCGGATGCTCTCAGTGCGCCTTTTTTGAGTGATGGCCGCATCCAGAGTGTGGTGTTCCCTGCTGTGGCGCCCGGGGATACGCTGCACATCCGCTATACCATCCATTATGACCACGGCTATTTACCGGGCATTCATGCCATCAGTACGGTACTGGCTCCCAATGTGCCGGTTAAACAGGCACAAATCATTTTACATGCCCCCGCCGCACAAAAACTCTTCGCCGACCAGCAAGGTAGCGCCTGGAAGTTGGAGCCCGCGCAAAAAGATATGCATAGTAGCCGCGTATCATTTAGCACCAGTCTCACAAAAGTCTCCTACCCCCCCCTGGGTAGTCCGGCGCTGACCCAATATGCGCCGCTAGCAGTGATTTCCACCACCAATCAATGGACCGATGTAGCCCGGGCCTACAATCAGCTGGCCGCACCTGCACTGCAAATAACCCCGGAGCTGCAAAAAGCGGCCACCCAAATAGCCGGCGGGGCAACGGGCATGGATGCCGTCAAGGCCATTTATCACTGGATGCAGAAAAACATCCACTCGGTATCCATCAATTACGTCAATGCAGGCTTCACTCCTCCTGCCGCGAGCAGCACGCTGCAGCGTGGCGTCGGTGACAGCAATGCCAATGCCGCCCTGCTCTGCGCCCTTCTCGCTGGCGTGCATGTGGAGGCTGTACCCGCACTGATATCCACCTCTGCGCGCTTCCATCCCTATCCCGGCGTAGACCCTTTGGCCTTTGGACATTTTCTGGTGTACCTCCCGGCTTATGATCTGTTTCTGGATCCCACCTCGCGCTACGCCGGCATCCACAGCTTACCTCTGGAAGATGCGGGCCGGCCGGTGCTCATTACCGGGAAAAATCCGCGGATGACCCAAACCCCGGCCCCTGACCTGAGCCTGCCGCTCATCGCCAAAAACACCCGGCTCACCCTGAGCGCAGCCGGACAAATGCGCGACCAGACCACGGAACTGCGCCGGGGTTATGCCGCCCAGGATATCCGTTCCGCTTTGATTGGCAGCCAGGGACGGCTCTTGATGAAAGGATTACGCAACGGTTTTTATGAACAGGGCGATCTGGGTAAACTGGAGAGCCTCGCTTTTCAGAATCGGGACCATCTGGATCAGCCCCTGGGTATCAAAACCCATACCATCAAGGACGGACTTTTCATTCCCGGCCAGCGCATGGCGATGATTATGCCCACCGATACGGCCATGGCCAAACCTTTGCAGGCATTTACGGCTGATGCCGAGCGCAACACCCCCAGCCTGATCCATCCCAGTTACATGGAATCTCATATTTCCCTGCGATTACCCCGGGGTTACCACCCGGCTTATCAGCCTAAAAATGTGGATATGCAAACAGCGGTGGGCAGCTACGCTATACACTACGTGCTACAGGGGCAAATCCTTCATATCGACCAACGCCTGAAACTCCCGGAGTTTGTCATCAGTGCCAAAGATTATCCGGATTTGCATCGTTTGGCGTTATTGAGTTCCAGCAGTACCCGCGAGGGGTTACTGCTGGTGGAAAAACAACCTAAACACTAAAATCTTTAGGCTGCTGATCCCAGTCAAAGGCACCGAGCATGTCATAGGCATCCCGATCCCGGTGATTCAGGGGATCCAGCCCGAAGCGGGTTTCGATGAATTTGAGAATACTGGCGGTGCTGGCCAGATGATGATCCACCAAGCCGCTGCGCGCCCACGGACTGATGAGCATGGCTGGAATCCGCGTACCGAAACCGTAGTCATCAACGACTTTAGGGGGCAGAGAATCCCAGAAACCACCACCCTCATCATAAGTAATGAATATGGCGGTTTTGTCCCAGGCGGGCCCATCTGCCGCCGCACGTACCAGCTGTTCTACCCATTCCATACCATAAGCGGGGGCACAATCCGCCGGATGTTCATCATGGGAGGCCGTCGCTTTCAAGAAAGAGACTGCCGGCAATTTACCGGCACGCGCATCCGCCAGAAAATCATCACTATCCCTGATATGCCCGCCTTTCACATATTCAGGCCAACGCGGGTAGTACTGAAAAGGACTGTGATGGGCCACAAATAATTGACTGGTATCCACTACCGCAGAACCATCACCAGGACCGAAAGCCGTTTTAAGAGCCCAGGGCTTTACCTTGTTCCAGTTTTCGTTGTACCAGGCCCAGGAGACCTTGGCCGCATTCATACGATCCCCGATATTATCGTAGGTTTGCGCAGCAGGTGGGGGCGAAATTTCCAGCTCTTTCGTCCGCCCTGCATCTGTTGGGCCCTGAATGGGGGGAAGATCATTGACCATGATCTGGCGATGATCGTAAGGCAAGTCAAAAAAAGCATGCTCCAGTCCCGCCTCGCGCGGATCAAAAGGCGCACAAATATCTTTGGGTGCGGAAGGATTCACGCAGGAACGGGCTGCGACCAGATAGAGCGCGTTACCGGTGCTACCACCACTCATGGCTTGATAGAAATGATCGAATAACGTGTATTGATGTGCTAAACGATGATAAAAAGGCAGATCTTCGCCAGTATAGTGTCCCAAAACCGGGCCACTGGGACGCGCGAGATCAAAAGCGATCTGCTCCGGAGTCATCTTCTTGAACTCATCCCGGTGCAAATGTGTTTTGCTGCCACCAGCCAGAGCCACAAAACGATCCATTTTCCCATTGTGGACTTCTGCCATCATCCGGAAAAAACGATGCTTGGGATCCCAGTTGACATTACCCTTGGCCGGAATATAGGGCGCCAGATGAAAGGGCCGATTCGCCAATTGCACATTTTGGAATCCCGGAATATCCAGTGGTAAAGGCAGATTACCATAGGCAATACCTGCCGGATTTTTTTGCAAGCCGTCAAAACGGCTGTCCAATTTCCCGTTGGCATTGAGGAGATTTATAATTTTTTGGCCATTTTTTGGTTGAAAAGTCCCAAAATAATGATCAAAACTTCGGTTCTCCTGAAAAATAATGACCACATGTTCAATTTTTTTACGGAGAACCGTTTTTTCATCTACCCCTGCTGCGTGGGTAATGCCCATCAGCTTGGGTGCCGCCACGGCGACCGTGCCTCCGATACCTAACCGCTTTAAAAACTGCCGGCGATTCTGACGCTCCATCATCGATTCCTCATATAACAGTGAGAGTTTTTTATTCTGGCAACTCAATTCAATATTTGTATTTTTTCCGCACAATTACCCTTACGCCCTTTTTCCAGGCTTTCCGGAGCAGGGAAGTCATCAATTTTATCTTTGTGAATGGTAATCCAGGCCTGCGTCAGAATATTGCCCTGACGTTCTGTTTCGTGGGTGTGATGGCCGGGATTTTCGCAGCGCAACTCCAGCGCATCGGCATTTTTTACCTGAAAACTGTCTGCAAAGGCTTTCATTATGGCATTACGTGCTACCCATTGGCCTCGGTGGTCCCGGATAAATGCGGTAAATGCACTGGCGTTCAGTTTATCCAGCAAATCCAGCTCCCTGGGGAAAAACTGTTCGGGCGTTTCACCAAAGCAGGCGACATGTTTGTAATACTCATGACGATCCAGACAAATTTGAGCCATGGGCATGTGCGCATACAGACGCTGGTGTAGAGCCTCAGGCAGATTCAGGGGGGGATTGGCACAACTGTCTTTGGGCAGCATATGACCCGGGTTATACCAATAACAACCGTAATGCCACCAGGTGGGGGCATTCATTCCCGCTGCAAGCAATGACCGGGGGCGGCTCGCCCATAGCCCGTGCATGGTCCACTCCTGATTGATTTTTGCCTTTGGAGATAAGTCCTTACAGGCTGGCCCCGCATTGCTCCAGGTCGCGCAAACACCGGGATGCCACATCACCGCAAAGGTATAATGATTGAAATCCTGCATATCCTGAGGAACCTGCGCTACGGCCACCGCCGAAGTCAACAAAAGCCCCAGCACACCCAGTGAACAACTCGTGGCCCGTATCAAACGCCTAAAATTCATCACCTAAAGCTCCCCTCGAAATATTTGCAAGACCAAAGCATCTTAGCTGGAATGACTGGACAAATGTACTTCCACCGTAAAGTTAGTGGCGTGCTTGGGCATGTCTTTGGTAAAGGGTGGATAAGTGCCTTCCTGCACCGACTTCAGCGCCGCATTATCAATGGGCTGGACACCACTGGACTGGGTGATTTTGGCCCAGAGCAACTGACCAGATGGTGTTAAGCGGAAAGTAATCACGGCGGTTCCACTCAAATGCATCAGGCGCACCGCTTCAGGTACATGGGCATCCGCCTGTACCTGGGCACGGACCAGCGCGGCATAACGGGC
>NZ_JABBOU010000029.1 GCF_018853465.1 Acidithiobacillus montserratensis | reverse complement strand
GTGACTGCTGATTCCCTGCCACAGCCCCGCCGCTACCGATAACAGCAGCAGCAACGTGATCACCCGGCCTATCAACCGCACCGCCGGGGTCAGCTCTCCTTCGACAGCGTGGGGAATGTGCTCTCCTCCCCCTGCCCCGCCCAGTTCGGCAGTCTGCCTGACCATACGCTCGCCCATAGGATTGCCCTCAATGCATGCCGGGCATACCCGGAATCATGGGCATGGTCCGCAGATACAACTGGGAGAACATCCACCAAGTCAAGCCGATGGTAATGACAAAGAGCGGGATGAACATGACCAGGGCCACTGTGTTCCAGATATTGTGTTCAGAAATATCGATGTGGAGCAGGAAATAAATCTGGGCGATGGCTGCCAGACCGGCACAACCCATGATGGTGAGTAACAGCGCAAAGGGCGGAAGTACCTGACCACTCACCAGAATGGTAGCAGCCAGCATCAACAGGGAGGCAATGACAAAACCCGCCAGATAACTGCTACGACTGGCCATCTGTACTTCCGGATGTTGCAGCGGATTGCTGTGACCATGACTCATGACATATACCCCCACAAATAAACAAACACATAAATGAATACCCACATAACCGCCTGAAATTGCCAGAACATACGCAGGCTGATGAGTCTGCCCACCACATCCTCGGTGAACCCTTTTTTCAGGATTTGATACAACATCACCAGCATCCAGATGAGCCCGACAAATATATGGGCGGCATGGACCTGGGTCAGCGCATAAAAGGCCGACAAACCGCCACTGACTTCCGGCGTCACCCCCATGCTGATCATGCGTAACACATCGTGAATATCCAGACCGATAAACACCGCCCCCAAAACCATGGACGCAACTATGCCGTTGATCACACCGGCTTTACTCCCGGTTTTCATGGCAGCCATGGAAAACCCGTAGGCCAGCACACTTAAAAACAAGGCCATGGTTTGAATAAAGGTATACCAGGGCGCTACAAACTGGGCGGGCGTTGGTCCCGTATAATAACTGTGGGAATAGCTCAGGACGCCGTAAGCGGCAAACAACGTCGCAAACAACATCCCATCACTGAGAATATACATCCAGAATCCGAAAGTTCGCGTAGAAATAACATCATGCCCCTCATAATCATCCGACCACAGGACCACTTGGTCTGGATCGACGGGTTTCTCATGCGCAGAGCTCATAAACAACTCCTTCTTTAATGGGGAGAAAGGCGTGACAGTATTAAGTACTGTCACGTTATCGGGTTAATTCAAGATAAAGGCCGTGAATTCCCCGGTGGAGTACTCTGTGATCCAGGATCACCCACTTCAGCGGAATAAGCGGTTACCGTACCACCGGTATAACCACCGCCCTTGGGAAGAGGTGCATGACCGTCATCCATTTTCTGCCGGGATTCACGATCCATTTTCTCCATTTCTTCCGCTGTAATGATGTAACCGGGATCCCCCTTACCTGAGCGATAAATCATGACCAGCACCGTCAAGACCAAAGCCGCCACGGTCAACCACCAGATCCGCCAGGTCAGACCAAAACCGATCACAAAGGTCAATGCACCGATAACAATGGCCACTGGAGTGTTGTTGGGCATATGAATAGCCGCAAATTTCTCCGGACGTTTATCGGAAAATCCATGCTCACGCCGCCAGGCTGCTTCGTCGCGATGATTCACATGCGGAACCATAGCGAAGTTGTAGAAAGGGACCGGAGAGTCGGTAATCCATTCCAGACTGCGGGAAGTACCCCAGGCATCTGCGCCCACGCGATTTTCCGCGCGATCCCGAATACTGACATAAATCAACCAGAGAAATGCCAGTACTGAAAGCACATACACCGCAATGCCCACTTCCTGAATATCGAACCAGGGTGCCCACTGTAGATTGAACGGCCAATCCAGACGCCGGGTTTCACCCATGAAGCCGAGCATGAACATGGGGAAAAACACCAGAAAAGTTCCCGCGCTAAACAACCAGAACATGATTTTCCCCCAGGCTTCATTGAGTTTGAAACCAAACACCTTGGGAAACCAGAAAATAATGGCACTGAACACGGCATACACAATACACAGCAGCATCATATGGAAATGGGCCACCACAAATACACTGTTATGAACCATATAATTGATGGCCGGAATGGATAACATCATGCCGGTCAAACCACCAATCAAGAGCAGAAAAAGCGCGCCAATGGACCAGATCATGGCTGAGGAAAACGTCAGTCGTCCACGATACATAGTGAAAGTCCAGTTAAACACTTTCACTCCCGTCGGGATACCTACCAGCATGGTCGCCACACTGAACTCGGTACTGACATAAGGCCCCATACCCATAGTAAAAAAGTGATGTAACCAGACAATCCAGGACACCCCGGCAATGGCAAAAGAAGCCAGTACCATGGTGATATAACCAAAAATGGGTTTTTCGGAAAAAGTGGGGATCACTTCTGAAATCATGCCGAAAGCCGGCAAGATCACGAAATACACTTCGGGATGACCCCACAGCCAGAACAGGTTGGTATAGAGCATCAAATTACCACCAAACCCGGCCGTGAAAAAATGGGTTCCCAGATACCGATCAGCGCCGACCAAAGCCAGGGCCACCTGCAGACAGGGGAAAGAGGTCAAGGCAATAATATTGGCGGAAACCGCTGTCCAGGTAAAAACCGGCAGGCGCGTCCAGGTCACTCCGGGTGCCCGCATTTTCACTACCGTTGCCAGAAAATTGATACTTCCCAAGGTCGTGCCCAGTGCCACCAGTTCCAGGGTCCATATCCAGTAGTCCACACCCACACCCGGGCTATAGGCCAACTCGAAAATCGGCGCATAGCCAAACCAGCCATTATGGGAAAAATCCCCTACAAACAGGGATATCATGATCAGAAATACAGCGGCTGCGGTAATCCACAAACCCAGGGCATTAAGGTAGGGATAGGCCATATCCCGAGCCCCGATTTGCAAGGGCACAATGATATTCATGATTCCGACCAGCAACGGGGTCGCGGCCAGCAAAATCATGATCAATCCATGGGCACTGTAAATCTGCCCAAAGTGAAAGGGCGCCAGATAACCATGAATAGCCCCCATCAGCGGCATACCATTATGTCCGGAACCCACGGCCAGCATTTGCTGGGTGCGCATCATCAAGCCGTCAATAAATCCCCGGAACAACATGATTAATCCGAGAATGATATACATAATACCCAACTTCTTGTGATCTACAGTGGTAAACCATTCTTTCCAGAGATATCCCCATTTACCGTAATAGGTAATACCTACCACCAGAGCAATACCCGCGAGTACAATAATCACAAACAAGGGCGCCAGTATGGGATTGGTATAAGGAATCTCAGACAGCGCGAGACGTCCCAGAAGTGGACTCCATGGTCCAGGTAAATTAACCAGCATAGCAGTTCTCCAATGCAGCTCAGCTTATCTCAGGCACGATGTTCAGCCGCCTGTAACTTTAAGTAGTGGAACATGTTTTCTGTCATAAACATGGGCAATGGCCACTTCTTTCCATTCATGACTTCGAGTAACAGATGGTTAAAAAGGCCTTTTTCCACATGCCCGTAAACAGGGGTTTTATTATGGACATTAATGTAGGGTTCGGCGAAACGATTGAATTGTGCATAGTCCATGGTATTGGGGCTGCTTTCGACCCCTTTGGCCCAATGCTGGAAATCAGCCATGCTGACTACGTGGGTTTTGAAGAGCATCCAGGACATTCCGGCCCCGCAATAATCGGCAGCGATTCCCTGATAGGTACCAAGATGACTGCTTTCCAGCGCATCCTTGGTGCGCATACCCGGCATGACATCAATCATGCCCACCAGTTGCGGTACAAAAAAATCAGTCGTCACTGCCGTAGAAGTCAGCTTGAAAAATACCGGCGTATGCGCAGGCACCACCAGTTCATTGGCGACAGCCATGTTATGAAACTGGGGGTAAATGAATAACCACTGCCAATCCGTAGCGATGACATCAATATCGATAGGATCACCTTTGGGTTTCATATGCTGGGTAATGACCGTAGGATTGTAGGGATTAACGGCAAAACTGCCATGTACGGCTACCGCCCAGGACAGAAACGCTACGGCCGCTATAGGAATACCCCAAAAAGCCACTTCCAGCTTGTTGGAATGCTCCCACTTACCGTCATAACTCCCGCGATTTTTGCCTTTGTGATACTTCCACATGAACCAGACAATCAGTAGCGCCGTGATGCCAACAATACTCAGCATCACCACTACATCAATCATCATGTAATCATAACTGGCTTTGGCTCCAACCCCCTGGGGATTGAATATCCACCAGGCAGAATGTTTTGCGCAGCCATTCAACAACAGTAGCAGTGGCGCGAGCGCTAAATAACGCCAATGACCTGGCTTGGCTTTCTTCAACATATGTACCTCTCCTTTAATGCGCTATTTATTAGAAAATGGTACTGAACTTTTACAGCTAAAATACGGCATTCATCCAAGTTATCAGACGGTTAAAAACCATTGGGTCGACAATAACCTTCTGATCTCATTGTTATTGGATAGTGTTATGCGATATATACATTACTATCTACTGTAGAACAACAATAAAAAATCTATGGAACATCCGTATTCATTAAAAGTGGATAAATAGAATATTATTTAGTGTTTATATTACTGAATTCATATTCATAAAGTAGCCAAATCCGCAAATCATGATATACTGAAAGCCCCGAGAAAAGGGTCGATCATGATCAAAAAACCACTTTACGAGCATGCGCAGGAACTGTTTCTTTCCTGGACCCAGGTAGATGCCGAAGACATCCCGGAATTGCTGATAGATTTACGTCTGCAGAAAAAGCGCCTGACCCTCTTTCGCGAACAGAGCGCCCTTACCCATCAGATCCTGCTGAGCAAAATGACGGCCAGCTCCATACTGGTCGCAGCGGATGAACCCCGCATGCTAACCGGTCAAATCAGGGAGAAAGTTCTTTGTGTGTACTACGGCCAAGACCAGTCTCTGGGTTTTCTCTCCACCATCCGCATGATGGATGCTGCCGGTATGCATATTGATTATCCCCAACAATTATGGATGCGTAATACCAGAAAAAGTGAACGCTTCGGCCTCAAGGTCAATATCACCGCTTTCTGGAGTAATCCACAAAATAATAGACCCATTTACGGACAGGTCATGGACATCAGTTATGGAGGATTTCTGGGGGGAATGCATATGGCCGCCTATGATGACGGCAGCCTGGATCTGCGCCTGCACGAACAGGGAGATATCATTCTACTCAAATCTGACCATGAGCGGTGGAGAGGTCAGGCAGAATTGCGGCGCTCGGCACTCATCACCCAGGATCCTGAAAATTCAGACAGTGTCAGCGTGCCCGGTAAAGGATTCGCCCTACTGGGCTTTGCCTTCATTTTCACTGACGCCGAACATGCGCAGAGTCTGGCCCATTTCCTGGAAGGCAGTATAGAGGCCATTCAATAAGCAGACATTCAGGAGTTTCGATCTGGAGCAGAGCGCCACAATGAGCGAATTTTATGTCATGCAAGGAAGGAGCATCAGTGGCGAGATAATCCCCTTTTCTCAATTTCTGGGAAAAGTGGTTTTAATTGTCAACACTGCCAGTGCCTGCGGCTTTACGCCACAGTATGCGGGTTTGAATGCCTTGTACCATGATTACGCATCCCGGGGATTTACGATATTGGCCTTTCCCTGCGACCAATTCGGACATCAGGAGCCAGGGGATAACTCCAGCATTCTGCAATTTTGTACCCAGCGTTTTGATGTGCAATTCCCACTGTTCGAAAAAATTGACGTCAATGGACCATTCGCTCATCCGCTTTATCAATGGCTGAGCAAATCCCGCCCGGGACTCCTAGGCCCTAAGATTCGCTGGAATTTCACCAAATTTTTGCTGGACCGCAAGGGCAAGATCATCGGCCGCTATGCTTCCTCCAAAAAACCCGAGAAATTGCGCCATGTCATAGAAAAAGCCTTGCGTGACAGTCACTGAAGGTCCGCCCAACATTCCTCCACAAAGTACCAGCATACCCGTCGCCAGCCCCATAACCCGTTAGCGAGAAGAATTCCACGGTCGGCCCTTGCGTTTTAGCAGCCTACGGCTATTTACCCTGACAGTTTGAAATGCCACTGTAAACTAAAAGGAAAAACCAGGTGCCATCATACATGCAGGCCGCTTGCCGGGTGGTGATTCGTCTCGTCCTGTGTCTGCTGCCTCTGATTTTTTTCAGCACGTACAGCATTGCACAGACCTCGCCGACGGCCAGCCAGCAACAGGCATCCGGAGCAAAGCACCCACACCATATGCTGCAGTTGCTGGACCAAGGCCTGCGACTGGCAGGCTCCTCCGTAGGGCGTGAGGAGACGGTCCATGCCTGGGCCATGAAACTGCGGCAGGCCCTGCTCCTAAATGACTTCGGGCAGGCCAACACCCTGTTGCAGCAGACCTTGTCGCACAGCCGTTTTCACGCCGGACAATTTCAGCCCTTTTCGGCGTTGCTGTGGGCAGCAGCCAAGCCCGGTGATGGAACGCTCGGGTCCCATCTGGATGCCTGGGTGCGGGCAGCCCCCGACAATGCCCTGCCCTATATGTTGCGCAGCGTCTATCACTATCAAAAGGGCTGGCGAATTCGTGGCACTCGCTTTACCGATGATGTCCTAGCCCAGCATCTGCAGGCTTTTCATCAGCAGCTGCAGCTGGCGGCGGCAGACGCAAACCAGGCCCTGCGTCTGGCTCCCGAAAATCCCTACGCCAATTACCTGCCCTTGTTGATGAGCAGTGGTAATGGCATGTCTCCCGACATGCAGCGCGCCTTTGCTCAAGCCCAGACACGCTTCCCCCACTATTACGCAGTTTACCGGCAGATGTTGAACCAACTGGCTCCCAAATGGGGTGGCTCGGTAGCGAAGATGTACGCTTTCGTGGACCGATATGTCGCGCCAAGCCCGGCCAACTCGGAGCTACGCCTGCTCTATGTGCAACTGTTCGCCAATCTCCTCAATCATGCCGAACTCCATTGCACAGCGCCCGATGGCAAGACCTCCGAGGCCTGTGTAGAGGAGCAGATGGGGAATTTGATCCACGCGAAGTTGCTGCAGCAGGTGGACGGGGCCTTGCAGATTTATCCCCGGGTACAGGACAAGACCGGCTATTCCCTTCTGCTGGGCCGCATCCTGAAAAATATTGCCGATCAGGGAGGCACGGTGGCCGAACACGATGCCGACCAGTTCATCCAGCGGGCTGCTGCCAGCATGGGCAGCAATACGCAATTGAGCGCCAACCATACCTCGCGGAACAACTTCGTGATGGACCGTTTGACCGGGGACATCTGGTACAGGCAATCGCATTATCACAATGCCGAAAAGCTCTATCGTCGCGCCATCGCCGACCTGCAGCACACGGACTTTCAAAATCCTGGGCAAATGCAGTCCCAACGCGCCAGACTTTTTCTACGCCTGGCCAACCTCTATTATCAGCAGCATGAATATCACAATTCGGCCATCTATCAGATTGCCGCCGCTTATATGCGGGGTGGCAGTGGCAAGACGGGCTATAACCCCACATTTTGTGGTGTTTTATATCATTTGGGCCTGTACAGCCAGGGCATCAGCGCCTGCCAAGTGCAGGTGCACGATGGTGCCGGCGATGATGCCCTGTATTGGTTGGCCCGGGCCCATGAGGCGCTGCACCAGATTCCGCGTGCCCAGGCACTCTATCGGCAACTGGCCGATTCCGAAAGCAGCTATCGGGCCTATGCGGCCATCCAGCTTTCGGTCATGCATGCCGAGCACCATCATTTGCAAAAAATGCTCGATACCCTCAATGCCTATCCCTGGCTCTATCACCAAAGCACCGACAGCAGCCGTTTCGATATTGCGGCGGCATACAATAACCGCTGCTATGCCGAACTGCATCTGGGACACCTGCATGCTGCGCTGGCCGACTGCCAGGCCTCCCTGCGCTATGGTAATCTTCCCGATGCCTACGCCAAGGAGCAGGAAATTCTCAAGCGCCTGCATATGCAGGGTAATACTGTTAGCGCCCATGGAATAAGCTGGGGGTGGGTTTACGCTTTCCTAGACGCTTTCCTAATTTATCTGGTGATACAAGCGATTTCCCTGGCGCTTTCCTATCGGCTGGTCAAATGGGCAATCCTGCGCTCGCAAGCCTACCGTGAGCAGGGCTCCTCATCCCGGGTGTTTGCGCGCATCCGTCGCTGGTACTTTATCTATTTCATCATCAGCAACTCACTGGTTTTCATAGTACCCGTATTTGCCCATATTACTCATGGACTGTCTTTCCCTGCCTCAATACACTGGCTCCTTCATGTGCCGATGCTGGCCTCGCTGATTTGTATACTGGCGCTCCTTCTGGTCCTGCACCGGATATTGCGTCAGGAAAAACTGGTAAAAAACTTTCGGGACTCCTTAATCCTGTTTTTACTGGGTGGCTTCTCTTTCCTGATCATTGAGTTCGGTCTAATGTTATCTATTATATTGATCCTGTTAGATGCGGGTCTTTTGAGCATGTTGGATCCCACCTGATTGTATTGAAACGCAACCAAATACGAGGTGAATACCATGTTGATCGTTACCACCAATGACATTCCAGGTCATCAAGTCCAGCGCGTCCTGGGCGCCACTTTCGGAATCGCCGTGCGCTCGCGCAATATTGCCGGAAACTTCACAGCTGGATTCGCAGCCATGTTCGGCGGCAAACAGAAGGGGAATACCAACCTGATCCAACAAACCCGACAAGATGCTTTGGATGCACTTGCCCAGGCTGCAGCGGAAATGGGTGGTAATGCAATCCTCGCCGTTCGTTTTGATGCCGGTGAGTTTGACTCCGGTGGCGGAAACATCATGCAAGAAGTGGTTGCCTACGGAACTGTGGTGGTCATACAGGACGGTAGCGAGTGAAATAGCGTCACCAATTAGCAGGCTTTTGTTGGCGGAGGCGGTGAGATTCGAACTCACGAGGGGCGTAAACCCCTGCCGGTTTTCAAGACCGGTGCATTCAACCGCTCTGCCACACCTCCGTGCTGGAGGAGTGTACCCAAAGCCCATAAAAATGTGAATGGCAGAAATGCCATTGCAGAAAAGGCTAAAAATCCAAAATATCCTTATATGCTGAATTTCTACTTGTTTATCACCAAATTAAAAATACCTTGGTTCCTGCTGACAGAAATCGGTCTATACTCCATTAACGCTCACTGGGAGCGCTGCAATCATATGGCGGAGGAGAGGTCGATGTTTAAAAAAATGACGATGATGGCTATTCTGGGACTGGGTCTCGCAGGTTCAACAATGGCAATGGCTGCAGATTCCAGCGCCGCTGCGACAGATAGCAGCGCCGCAAGCGCCGCTACAACACCCGCTTTCATGTCCCCGGCCTGGGCCAAGGAGCTTTGCACCGCCTGGAATAACAACCCGACCTTGACCGAAAAACTCGCCGGCGCCTGGATCAAAAACAACGGTGGCAAGGGTTATAAAGTCATGGAAGTTTCTGACTCCAGCATGAAAAGCACCCCTCCCATTCAGCTTGAAATTGCCGCCAAGGATGGCAAGGCCGAATGTACCTATGGCGGCGCGATCAAGGTTGCCGACCTCAACTACAACTACGACTACAAAATGTGGGCAACCACCCACGACTGGCATCACATGGGTTCACCCATGATGGCCATGATGTTTGGTCGTCTGAACTTCAAGGGTCCGAAAATGGAAGCCATGGAAAACATGGGACCTTTTTCTGAATTCCTGAAGCTGGTCAAGGAAGTGCCTGCTACCGTTCCGGCTTCCTGAACATACTGATTCGATACTGAAAAGGGCGCCTGCAACAGGCGCCCTTTTGGTTGACCGGAGATCTCCCGGCCACACCTCAATCTGCTTTCTGAAGGCGCTCCAGCAACAAGGCATTGACCTGATCCGGATTGGCCTTGCCTTGGCTGGCTTTCATCACCTGCCCCACAAAAAAGCCCAGCAATTTGTCTTTTCCTGCCCGGAAACCCGCCACCTGTTGGGGATTGGCCGCGATAATCGCATCCACCATCGCGGCAATAGCGGCCACGTCCGTAATCTGCCGTAGGCCACGACTATCGATGATGGCATCCACTTCACCACCCTGATGGAAAATTTCCTCGAAAATATCTTTGGCTATTTTCCCGGAAATGGTTTTATCTTCAATGCGCTGCACCAGCAGACGCAGTTTCTCCGCAGGCACAGGACAGTCCTGAATCTCGACACCCGCTTTGTTCAGAGCGCCCAACAAATCACCCATGACCCAGTTAGCGGCGAGCTTACCTTCCACACCATCCGCCACCACTTCGTAGTAATCCGCCAGATCCCGCCCCGCCGTCAACACGCCGGCGTCATAGGCGGATAATTGATACTGCTGCATGAAACGCTCGCGTTTGGCATCGGGTAATTCCGGCAAACCCTGCCGCACTTTTTCAATGCGGGCTTCATCCAGCACCAGCGGCAACAAATCCGGATCGGGGAAGTAGCGATAATCGTTGGCTTCCTCCTTGCTACGCATGGAGCGGGTTTCATCGCGATTGGCATCATACAGGCGGGTTTCCTGAACTATGCTGCCACCACTTTCGAGAATATCCTTCTGCCGTAGGATTTCGTACTCAATAGCCTTTTCCAGAAAGCGGAACGAGTTAAGATTTTTGATTTCCGCCCGGGTCCCGAAAGGCGCACCGGGACGCCGCAAGGAAACATTGGCATCACAGCGGAAGGAGCCTTCCTGCATGTTCCCGTCACAAATCTCCAGGTAACGCACCAGAGCATGCAGTTTTTTCAGGTAGGCCACAGCTTCCGCCGACGACCGCATATCTGGCTCGGAGACAATTTCCAGCAAGGGCGTCCCGGCACGATTCAGATCAATGCCCGATTGCCCCACAAAAGCCTCATGCAAGGACTTGCCGGCATCTTCTTCCAGATGGGCTCGGGTAACCCCGATGACTTTTTCGATGCCATCACCCATCTGCACCGTCAACTGCCCCCGTCCGACCACGGGCAGCTCGTACTGACTGATCTGATAGCCCTTGGGCAAATCCGGATAAAAATAATTTTTGCGGGCAAATATACTCTTCCGGTTGAGCTGCGCACCAATGGCCAGCCCCAGGGCAATGGCCTTGTCCACCGCAGCAGCATTCAACACCGGCAAGGCGCCGGGCATGGCCAGACAAACCGGACAGGTATGGCTGTTAGGCTCCGCGCCAAAAGCCGTAGAACATCCACAAAAGATTTTGGTGGCTGTATTCAGTTGGGCATGGACTTCGAGGCCTATCACCACTTCCCAATCCATATTCATGCCTCCCCCGTCTGCAAGTTCGGTCGCGCCAGATGCCAGTCGGTTTCCTGTTGATAGCGATGTGCCACATTGAGCAGGAGATCGTCCGCAAAATAATCCCCCATCAACTGCATGCCGATGGGCAGTCCGGAGCGGGTAAATCCACACGGCATGCTCAACGCCGGGATTCCCGCCAGATTCACGGCAATGGTGTAAATATCCGCGAGATACATGGATACTGGATCGGCATTTTTGGCCCCCAGACCAAAAGCGGGGCCCGGGGTGGTCGGTCCGACAATCACATCCACTTCGGCAAAAGCCCGGCGAAAATCCTCGCGAATCAGGCTGCGCACCTGCTGGGCTTTGAGATAATAGGCGTCGTAATAGCCGGCGGAAAGCACATAGGCTCCCACCAGAATACGGCGCCGGACTTCTGCGCCAAACCCTTCGTAGCGACTTTTGCGGTAGAGGTCATCCAGATTTTCCACCGCATGACTGCGATGGGTATAGCGTACCCCGTCAAAACGCGACAGGTTACTGGAGGCCTCGGCCGGCGCCAACACGTAATAGGTACTGACGGCATGAGGATTATTGGGGAGACGAATGGACTGAACGCTTGCCCCCAGTTTGGCCAGCTGATCAATCCCGGCCTGCACGGCGGCAGCCACCTCTGGATCCAACCCCTCACCAAAAAACTCTTCGGGAACACCCACCCGCAAACCCTGCAGGGGACGATCCAGACCACGCAAGAAGTCACTGGCAGCCGCCGGATGACTGGTGGAATCCCGAGGATCATGGGCGGCCATGGCATCCAGCAGCAAGGCACAATCTTCCGCAGAACGCGCCATTGGTCCGCCCTGATCAAGGCTGGAGGCAAAGGCGATCATGCCAAAACGGGAAACTCGTCCGTAAGTCGGCTTGATTCCGGTAATGCCACATAAGGCGGCAGGTTGACGAATGGAGCCACCCGTGTCCGTACCCGTTGCCACCGGCACTAATCCCGCTGCCACCGCCGCCGCTGATCCACCGGAAGAACCACCGGGCACCATATCCACATTCCAGGGATTATGCACCGGGCCGAAATAACTGGTTTCATTGGAAGAGCCCATGGCAAATTCATCCATGTTCAGCTTGCCCAGCATCACCATCCCTGCCGCAGCCAAGCGCTCGACAACCGTCGCACTATAGGGGGCGACAAAGTTTTCCAGCATTTTGGAAGCGCAGGTGGTGGGTAAATCGGCCGTGCAAAAAATATCCTTGTGCGCCATGGGCAGGCCCAGTAAAGGACCACTTTCGCCTTTGGCCAGACGGGCATCCGCCTCGGCGGCAGATGCCAACGCGGTCGCTTCCGCTACCGTAATAAAAGCATTGAGCTGCGGATTCAGGGTATGAATACGCTGCAGGAGGGTCTCGGTCAACTCACGGGCGGAGAAGTTTTTATTGTGCAGGCCCTCGCGGAGTTGACGCAGGGAAAAATGGTGGAGGTCCAAGTCCGACTCCTCTTATTCGATGACTTTAGGGACGAGAAATAGCCCATGCTCGGCGGCGGGGGCGTTAGCCATCAGGCGTTGACGGGCATCCTGGTTGGCTACCAGATCTGGCCGCAGTGCTTGCTCCAGATCAAGGGGATGGGCCATGGGGATGACACCCTCCGTAGGGATGGCCCGCAATTCTTCCACCAGCGCCATGATTTTTTCCAGCTGTCCGGCCACCGCAGGCACCTCCTCCTGGGGTAAGGCGATGCGTGCCAGATGCGCGGTCCGACGCACCGCATCCTGATCAAAAGCCATATTAATGCTTTCCTTTTTTCTGAGGAGAAGATTCGCTGGCGGCGGGCGACCCTGCTGACGCAGCCGCCGGAGGCAAGGACAAGCCCTCCAGCAACTGGCTTTTACTGACCACCCCGCCACTGATCAAATATTGTTCATGCTGCTCCCAGGCATTGCGCATGAACTGGTAGGGATCCACCGCTTCCTGAACCATACGGATTTTTGGCCCATCCACATAACCGGTATTGATGATTCCCATCCCGGTCAGGGCATATTGGGCAGGTGTACTGGTGACATAATACGCCGGCCCCGTAAACATGACCATGGCGAGGCCGGGCAGACTACGCAGGGAGCTGGGGCCATAAAATGGCAAAACCAGATAGGGGCCCTGGGGCACGCCCCATACGCCCAGAGTCACGCCGAGGCTGTTATCGTGCATGGGGAGATCCAGCCGGTCGGCCACATCAAATAAACCACCCAGACCAAACACGGAATTCACCAGAAAACGGCTCATATCCTCCATGCCCTGCTGCACCCGCCCCTGCAAAAAGTCATTGATAAAAATATAGGGCATGCCGACATTGGAAAAAACGTTACTGACTCCGGTCCGCACAAAGCCCGGGGTGACCGCCTTGTATCCTGTAGAAACCGGCTCCAGCACATAATCATAAAGCCCCATGTTCAAGTGGAACATGGTATGATTGAAGGTCTGTAGCGGGGGCCGGCTCGGCGTCGCTGCTTCCTGTCCAGGACCATGCATTGTGGCACAGCCCGACAATGCCAACACCGAACCGGCAAAAGCAGCGCTCCACAGAAAACGCCACTGCGTCATCAGGACTTACCGTTGGCGTAGCTGGCAATTTGTGCTTTCAAATGGGCTACCAACACAGGGAACCCTTTGCTTTTGATCGCTTCCATATATTCCGCACGCTTCAGGGACAAGTCACTCACTCCGTCTGCCACGACATTGACAATGCGCCATTGTCCATCGTGCTGCTGCAGCAAATAGTCAAAGCGATGCACCTTGCCATTGTGCATGGTCAAGGTACTGAATACGCCTTCTGTACCCGGTTGCATGGCTTGACTGCTCACCACCGCAAAATGCTCCCCTGCATAACTATCGAAGCGGGCGGCATAAGTAGCCGCCGTATATTCCGCCAATACATCCACAAAGGTTTTCTGTTGCGCAGGACTCAGCTTGGTCCAGTAATCACCCAAGGTCAGGCTGGCTATTCGGGGAAAATCATAGACCTGACGCACAACCGGAGAAACAATGGCATAGCGGCCATGATAGCCGATTTTACTGCCCCCCTGCATGGCCTTCAGCAAGGCAGCATCCAGCGAATCTATGGTAGCTTGTGGCGTCTTTGCCTTGGTCGCTGCGGCACTGGCAGAAGCCGCAGCCGCTGTACCCGCCCAAGCGGGCAATACTGGAACCATGGACAAAGCCAAAACGGTCGAAAGCAGCACTGTTTTTTTTAATCGCATAAAATTTCCCTTTTAGAGCCTAAGCATAAGACCAACAGTCTTTACTTATCGTTCCACCCGCAGCGGAAATACAGGATGATTGGGTCCTTGTGAGGGTGGCATGGTCGGCATATCCGGGGCCATCGGTCCTTCCGTGCGCGGCCCGCGCAAGGCCACTTTCAGGGCACGCAAAGGGTGGACAAAGGTATCATTGACCGCCGTCGGCTCAAAACCCGAATGCACCTGACACTGATCGCACTTACGGTTCACCCCTACGCCGTACTGATCCCAGGGCGTTGTATCCATCATTTCCTTGTAGGTTTGGGCATAGCCTTCACTGACCAGCAGATAGCAGGGTTTCTGCCAGCCAAAAATATTGCGGGTAGGATTGCCCCAGGGTGTACATTGGTAGTTCTGGTTACCAGCCAGAAAATCCAGGAACAAACTGGACTGATTGAAGGTCCATTTGGCTTTGCGTTCTTTACCGATCCGGAAAATATCCCGGAACAATTGCCGGGAGGCCCGGCGTTGAATGAACACTTCCTGCTGGGGAGCCCGCTCATAGTTGAATCCGGGAGAAATAGTCACGCCTTCAACGCCCAGAGCTTTGCAATCGTCCAGAAAATTGGCCACTTCCTCCGCACCCTCGCCCTGGAACAGCGTGCAGTTCACCGTCACCCGAAAGCCTTTTTCAACCGCTTCACGGATGGCTGCTGCCGCACGCTGGTAGGTACCCGGCTGACAAACAGAATCATCATGGCGATGTTCGTTCCCATCCAGATGCACCGAAAAAGTCAGGTAAGGAGAAGGTACATAATCACCCATCCGCTTTTTCAGGAGCAGCGCGTTGGTGCACAGGTAAACGAAGCGTTTGCGTTCGACCAGGCCTTTGACGACTTCCGGCATATCCTTGTGAATCAGGGGCTCACCACCGGCAATGGAAATAATGGGAGCACCGCACTCTTCGGCAGCACCAATGCATTCTTCCACAGACAGGCGTTTATCGAGCACATCGTCGGGATAATCAATTTTTCCACAACCGGCACAAGCCAGATTGCAGCGAAACAGCGGCTCCAGCATCAGCACCAAAGGATAACGCTTACGCCCCCGCAATTTTTGCGAAATGATGTAGCGGCCAACCTTATAGCTCTGAATCAAAGGAACACCCATAATATTAACACCCCCGCCTGACGGCCCTAGAAGCCGGTGAACAATAAACCGCACAATTACAACAAGTATAACATACCAAAGCGTATGTGGGACAAGCGCAACAGAAACTAGGCCGTTTTCCCGCGCGAAAGAAAGAAAAACAGGATGTTGGCGATTCGCGGCGCCAGTTTCGGGCGGAGCAGACGGGCATCATAAGCGGCAAAACGTCGCTCGTTTTCAGCCCGGCACAAAGCCAGCAACTGGGTCAGGCTGATATCGCTGCTGACCTGCTCATGACCGGTCATGGTAAAATTTTCTTCGTGATGATCATTCATGCCTCGCGCCGTCTGAATACGCGCCCAGGCCTGCATGGCAATCACCTGAATACGCTGATATTCAAGCACGATTTTTTTCCAGAAAGGCAGGCGGCGACGGTGCCATTTCAACCAGTTGATGAAAAAAATAATGTGCCGGGCTTCTTCCTGCATCACCGGTTCAAATATATCCACCAGATCTGGAGGAAAAAACCCGGATTTTTTGGCGGCGGCAAACAATCCAAAGGCAAAATAGGAATCCAGGCATTCTCCATAGCCTGTGTATAGAAACTCCCAGTAAGGATCACGCAGGGGCGGTGGCGGTGGAGCTGGCGGAATCTGGATATGGTAATGCTTGACCAACGCCTGAAGCAGTTCCGAATGCCGCTGTTCCTCACGACCATCCAGGGCCACCGCCGCCCGCACCACCGGATCTGTTTCCCGCTCGGCCATACTCTGGACCATGCGTGCAGTCACACTTTCCGTCGCCACCGCTTCGCCCCAGAAAGGCAGGGATTTGACCCGCTGTTCCGCAGCAGCATCGAGCTCCGGCCAGTGAATGTTTTCGGGATCGAAATGCACATGTGTGTCATGCATGAACTGGCAAAACAAATCCCGATGTTGCTCAGAACCCAGTTCTAAGGCTACTGCCGTCATGAAACCCCCTCTTCACTACTTGGAATCCTTAACCATCGCCGGCGCATATAATGACCCTCTGATATGGACCATGACAAGAGCACCGGAATACCCAGGAACAGTTCACGCAAGCGTCGCGCTAAGGCATAGGCCAGGGCCAGGTCCGGCCCGATGCCCATGAGACTGCCTAACAGCATGATCCCACCTTCCTGAATACCTATGCCCCCGGGAACCAGAAAGGCGGCACTGCGCAAGGCCTGTCCCAGGCTCTCCAGGAGCAAGGCCGACCAGAAAGGGATGGGATGATGCAGCAACCAGAAAGTGAGACACACTTCAACGGTTCCGGCAAAAAAACCCGCCAGTTGCCAGAAATTAGCGACCAGCAACGACCACCCCCTGCCATATAAGGTCCGGATTTCAGCATCCAGCAACGCCGGGTCAGCGATGCTCCCCAAAAGGTCATAACCACCCAGTATTTTTTTACTGATCTCCTGCAACAAGCAGAACAATCCCTTGTGCTTTTGCAACCAGTAAAAAATACTCAACACCGGCAATGACAGAAACAACATGCCAAGCACTTCCAGAACCAGGATGTGATTACTGACCGCAAACATCAGGACGACAATGCCCAGCAGGGTAAACAGGGCCTGACTCAACAGAGTCAGAGTCAGTTCTACCATGATACTGGCTCCCGCCACATAAGGAGATAATCCGTATTGCGCAAGCAGACGGATACCCAGCAGTTCCCCACCGACACGGGCGACCGGCAATAGGCCATTAACTGATTCGCGCAGTAAAGCTACCCATAGCAAGAATCCAAAGCGGGCACGAGCCTCACCCCTGAGTAACCATTTCCAGCTCAGGGTATCGAGCGCCACCGGTAGCAGATGAAAGGGCAGCAGCCACAAGAGGCTCCAGCCGGCGACGGCCAGCAGGGCCATGATTTCGGCAAGCCCGGCATTGAGCACCAGGTAAACACTGAGGCCCAGGCCCAATAACCCGGAGAGCAAAATGACAGCCGCCTGCTTCACGGTCTAACTCCCTTCATCCTGCTCAATCCCCTCTTCACGGGGCGAAGGAGTAAAGAGCAGCATCAGCGTCGGCAAAACAATCAAAATGCACAAGAGCACTATAGCCAGGGCAAGACTCAGGGCTTCTCCGAGACTGGCCATGCCCGGATCACGGGAAATAGCCATACTGCCGAAAGCGCTGAGGGTGGTCAGCCCGCTGAAAAAAACTGCCAGTGGTGTCGACGTTCCTAGCAGGTGCGCTACGTCCACCCCATTCCGCCAGCGCACCACGAGATAAATGGCAAAAGCCACGCCCAGGCCAATGAGCAAGGGCAGGACGATGATATTCCCCAGGTTGAAACTCAATCCCAGCAAACTCATGGCCGCTACCGTAAACAGCGCCGCCAGCAACAGGGGAATCATAATCAGCAGCACATCGCGATAGCGCCGCAAGGCCAGCAATAACAAAACACTGATACTTCCCAGAGCAATATAGGTGGCCTCCTGGAAAGCATCAAGTACGGCTTCGCCACCTTGCACCAGCATCACCGGGGTTCCGACCGCCCGGGGTTCCACTTTGAGGACGCTTTTTACAAAATCATACATGGCCGCATTATTGCTGAGGTCAGCTTTGGGAAAAATCTCTACCCGCGCCTGCCCGGAAGGACCCAGGTAACGCTCCCGAAGCGTCGCCGGCAGAGTTTTCAGCGTCACCGGTCCCGCCATCAAGGCCATCCCCAGCTCCTTCAACTCGCCGGGCAAGGTTCCCATCACCCTGTTTTGCAGCGTGTTGATGGCTTGAGGATGACTGCCGTCCCGCTGCAAAAACTGTTGCAGATGATCAGCCAAATGCTTAGCCACTTTGCCGTCCTTAGAACCAGGACCATCTTTACTGGCTAGCGCCCGCAAATCCTTGACCAGTTTGTCAAGTTTTTTACCAGTGTCAGCTGCAGGCGGAGTCAGTGCCGTCGGCATCATCAGCGAAAAAGGCGGCACCACAATTTGCAGATTCTGTAAGATGGCCAGCTTTTCCTTTTGCTTCGCGGGAATATAACTTTGCAGAGTCAATGCCCGGGCGACCGTCGGCAATTTTTCGACACGATGCGCCACAGCTTGCGCAGCCGCCAGATCGGGGGCGAGAACTTCCATCCGGTAAGGAGCTGTGTCCGGATTGGCCAGGAGCTTCTCAAAAACCTTCACCCCTTCGGCATGCTGATCGATCATGTGTAACGGATTGAAATCAAAACTGGCACGCATAGCCAGAGGAATCGCGCCAAGGGCCAGTATCGCGACCAGCCCCAGAATCCAGTAGGCATAACGATGGATCGGATGCTTCACCAGAGTGGGAATCACCCGGAAATGGGGATAATAAGCCGCATTATGTGATCCCTTGACAGCAATGGGCCAGAGGGTCAGATAGGCGGGCAAGAAAGTCAGGGTCAGCAAGAGGGCAATGAGCATGCTGGTCCCAGAAATCAGACCCAGATCGACAATGCCGGCATAACTGGTGGGCACAAAGGCGTAAAAGCTGAGGGCGGCCGCCACGGCAGCCAGTCCCAAAGCCGTGCCCATTCCCTGGGTGACCCGGTGCATGGCTATCCGATGCACCGCACCGTTGAACAGTTCTTCGCGATAGCGTAGACAAAACTGAATGCCAAAATCCACGCCGAGACCAATAAACAAAATCGCAAAAGCCACGGAGATGAGATTAAAGGGACCAATAAAAAACAAGGCCCAGGCAGTAGTCAAAATAATACCGGAGATCAGACCAATCACCACCCCCGTCACCAGCCTGAGCGAGCGCAGAGCGATGCTCAGCAATATAATCTCAAGCCCCAGGGTCAAAGCCAGAGACTCGCCAGCGCCCTGGCTGACGGTTTTGAGCTGTTCCGCATCCAGCACTGCTCCGCCGGTAATCCCGACACTCAAGCCATGAGCAGAATTGAGCTGCAAACTCTGCAGGCCATCACGCAAAGCATGGATGGCCGCTCCCGCCGGCTGCAGAGACTGAAAATTCATGGCGGGCTGGATGATGACAAAACGTTGGGCAGGACCGAGCCTGGACAGTCCTCCGCCCATCATTTCACTCCAGGAAATCTGATAGTCCTTACCGTCCAGCTGTGCCTTCACCGCTTCATCCAAAGCCGAGAAAATAGCTGTCATTCCCGGCAATTGCACGCCGTTACTCAACCTTTGGCTGATGGCCAGACTTAACAAGTCACTCAAGCCAGCAAGGCTGGGATCTGCCGACAGCCGGGCGATGAGGGGCTGGGCATTGGTAATCCGGTTGGCAAATGCCCGCACCTGTTCCGGTGACAAATACAGCAGGCCGTTCTTTTCAAAAAAACTCCCACCGCCCGGAACATACACACTATGGAATTCCTTGGGGCGAGCATGGAGCCAGGCTTCCAGACGACTGACCGCCGCCGCCGTACTCTGGGGATTTTTACCCTGCAATACCACCACAATGGTATGTTGATCCTGGGAGAATACCTTGTGGTAGGCCAGTTCCCGCTTCTGAAAGGGCAAATCCCGGGACAAAGCGTTACTGGTATTGGTATCTACCGAAAAATGGGTGAAGGCATAAAACAGCGCCAGCAGGGTACAAAGCAGCAAGGTTACTACCACCCAAAGGGCGCGGCGCACAGAAAAGTCCACCACCTGCACCATAAAATGGGCAATGGCTTGGCCCATGCGCCCCAGGAAACGTTCAGCCGCTGGTGAAATCACGGAATCGACCTCTCATCATTTGCTGTTCACGCATGTACTCCCCGACCTTGGGGCTTAATAATGCCGCATATTCCGCCCGGGGCTCATAGTCCGGCATCAACTTTTTCAAAAGCGGGCTTTGTGTCATCGCCGGATGAAAATAGATTTCGATCAACCCTTGCCGGGGCAGGCACTTTAGCAACTGCAACAAACGCTGCTCGGTCATGTGGCCCGTGGCATCCAGACCACAGAGCAGATCATTGTAGAGCAGCCCACGCTTGTCCAGTTGTCTGCGCATTCTCGCCAGCCAGGGTCGCAAAAAAAAAGCCCAGAAGGCCGGGGCAAAACCCTGAGCCCCGCCACATCTGGCCAGTGCCAGAGATTCCCAAGGCAGCCGCACCGCTCGCAGGGCAAAATCCCTGCCAATGTCCAACATCAGGCGCAACACGGTGGGATGTAAATGCAGATGTTTGTGGGCATTAGCATGATCCAGAACCAGGCCCGAGTCGGCAAAGGCCGCAAATTGTGCGCGGATTTCAGCCGCCAGTTGGCGGCGTACCTTGGGCAGAAAAAAATAGCGCACCCCGCGCCGCCATAAATCAGCCGCAAAACGCCCGCTGCTATCCACCAGATCGGGCACCTGCTCCACCGGCAGCAGTGGCGCGCCATCGACCAGAGTCAGATGCAAGCCCACGCCCAGGCCGGGAAGTTTTTTAGCCCGCTGAATGGCATCTGCCGCCGCCGGAGCCGCTATCATAAGACTGGCGGTGGTCAGCACACCCTGCTGGTATGCTGATTCCACCGCCGCATTGACCGCCAGATCCAGACCGAAGTCGTCGGCGTTGATAATCAGACGCCGAGTGGGTGCCTGACCCACCTCAGCCGTGGCGCTGCCGCAGGAAGCGCACAAATTCAACGCCTTCCCGCAAACGCCGCTTCATCATCTGCGTGCTTTTCAGCATTTCACCCGTGATTTCAGCGATTTTCCCGGCACGGAAGTAGAAACGCTTGTACATGGTTTCAACGGAATCAAATATTTCCGTGTGATTCAGGTGTGGATAACTCATGGGGCTGATCTGCACCCCCCGGTCATTGACCAGATGGGCTTCATCTTCTTCAGTCAGCCAACCCTGCTCCTTGGCCTGATTGTACAAAAAGGTACCTGGATAAGGGGCGGCCAGCGACACCTGAATGGTATGAGGATTGATTTCCTTGGCAAATTCGATGGTTTTCTGGATGGTTTCCTTGGTTTCTCCGGGCAGGCCGAGAATGAAGGTGCCATGAATGACAATACCCAATTTGTGGCAGTCCGCCGTAAATTTGCGCGCTGCCTCCACCTTGATGCCCTTCTTGATATTATTGAGAATCTGCTGGTCACCGGACTCATAGCCTACCAACAACAGGCGCAGACCGTTTTCCCGCAACACCTTGAGAGTTTCATAGGGGACATTGGCCTTGGCATTGCAGGACCAGGTCACTCCCAGCTTGCCCAGCCCCCGGGCGATTTCTTCCGCGCGCGGACGATCATCCGTAAAGGTATCATCGTCAAAGAAAATTTCCTTGACCTGGGGGAAGTTTTTCTGGATGTAGCGCACTTCTTCAATGACATTGGCGGCGCTGCGGGTACGGTAACGATGCCCGCCGACAGTCTGGGGCCAGAGGCAGAAAGTACACTGGGAACGACAGCCCCGACCCGTATAAAAGGAAATGTAAGGGTGCTTGAGGTAGCCGATGAAGTAATCTTCAATATGCAGATCGCGCTTGTACACTTCCGACACAAAAGGCAGGGCGTCCATATCTTCAATCATGGCCCGGTCGGGGTTGTGTATCAGTTGCCCGTCCCCGGCACGATAATTGATACCATCCACCTCGCTCAGGGGACGACCTTCGGCGATTTCCTTAAGGGTATAGTCAAATTCTTCGCGGGCCACAAAATCCACGGCAAGCCCTGCTTCACGCAGGGACTCATCGGGTTCGACCGCCACCTTGGCACCGACCATTCCGATCATCATTTTCGGATAGTGCTCCTTGAGCAGCTCCGCCATGCGCACGTCCGAAGGAAAAGAAGGTGTGCTGGTATGAATGATGCACAATTCATAGGCAGCGGCCACTTCCAGGGTTTCCTCCACACTCACGTCAGCAGGCGGGGCGTCGAGCAGGCGACTGCCGGGAATCATTGCCGCAGGCTGGGCGAGCCAGGTGGGAAACCAGAAAGAACGAATTTCCCGCTTGGCCTGGTAACGGGAACCAGCACCACCGTCAAAACCTTCAAAAGAAGGTGCCTGCAGGAAAAGGGTTTTCATCGTCATTATCTTGCTCCATCGTGGCCGCCCAGACGTCCGTCGGCACTGACCTTGAATTGTGATCCTCGCCAAGCAACCTGCCGGGCAAAGAGTCCATGAAACCAAATCCACAGCCCCCAAAAATCTGCCAGCAGGGCTGTTACCCAAGTATCTGTTGCACTGAGTTTGTGCATAATTTGCCTATGGTACACGAGGCGCAACAAGAGAACCATACCCAGCGGTATGATCCCCCCGTATCCCGCCCCCAGCAGGAGTCCGGGCGTCAGCAGCGTCACCAGCGGCAGAGGATAACTGAAAAAAGCCAAACTATAGCCCAGCGGCTGCACACTGCGGGTAGTGCGCGCCCAGCGCAAGGCATGCAGATAAAACGCCCGAAAGCTGGCTTCCTGCACTAAGGTGTCCACCACATAATCGGCGAGGATGGTGGCTTTACCCAACTGGCGGGCTTGGGCCCCCAGCCAGTAATCATCGGCCAATTGATCGGCCAGCTTTGCCAGCCCTCCCAAGGCCTCCAGGGTGGACCGATGCAGGGCCATGGTCGCTCCCCCGCAGAAAATATTGGGCCCCAGCCGCGCCGACACCAACACCGAAGGCAGAAACAAGCTGTTGATCTGACTGGCCAGCAACCGGGAAGCCCCATTGGACTCAGGCAGTCCCCGATACAAACAGGTCAGCACCCCGGTGTGCGGGTCCGCCAGCTGCGGCTGCAGATGGCGCAGATAATGGGGTCCGACCACAATATCGGCATCACTGATCAACAGCCAGTCATGCGCAGATGCGCCGAGAATCCCTGCGAGGTTGTTGACCTTGGGATTGCGCCCTAATTTTTCATCGCTCAGTACCCAGCGCAGATTGACCCCGGGAAACTCCCTCTGCAGGCGCTGCACGACGGCAATGGCCGCATCGCCGGCATCCTGCACCCCGGCAACAATCTCGTAGCGGGGATAATCCTGCAGACAAAAGCTGCGCAGGCAGGCATACAAATGGCCATCATCGCCATGCAGGGGTTTGAGCAGACTCAGCGCAGGCAATTTTTCATGAGCAGCAGGCAGGGGGTTGCTATCCGCCCCGGTCAGCACCGGTTGCCAGGTCCGCAACGTCCACATAGCCAGAAGCTGGTATCCTAACGCCGCCAAAGCCAACAAAAAGAGCGCACCCAGCCAAAGGTCATGCATCATCTTCACAAATAATGATGGTCAGCAAACCACTTGACCGCATCGCGCAAGGCTTCTTCCGCAGGACGATGCTCGTAATGCAGATACTCCTCGGCCTTCTGCGAGGAGAAGTACATTTTATGGGCCGCCATGCGCAGTTCATCCAGGGTCACCAGAGGCGTACCCTGACCACGCAGGCGCACCACGTTTTCCGCCGTCCAGGCCAGTGGATAGAGCATCTTGCGGGGGATGCGCAGCAGCGGCGAACGCCTGCCGGTGAGGCCGGCAATGCGGGTCAGAATGGCCTGCAGGGAAAGATTATCGCCGCCGAGAATATAGCGTTGCCCCGGCTCACCATGCAGAAAAGCCTGCCAGTGTCCCATGGCCACATCATCCACATGCACTACATTCAGGCCCGTATCCACATAAGCGGGCATTTTTCCAGCTGCGGCATCCCGCACCAGCCGGCCAGTCGGGGTGGGTTTGCGATCCGCAGGCCCGATGGGCGTGGAAGGATTGACAATCACAATCGGCGCGGCTTCGTTCTGACAGAGTTTGTGCAAAGCCTCCTCCGCCAGGAATTTGGAGCGTTTGTAATGACCAATCATGTCCTCCAGACTGGAAGGTGCGGCTTCGTCAGCCACCCGGCCGTCCGCATAATGCCCGAGCACCGCCACGCTGCTGGTATAGATGATACGTTCCACCCCGGCATCCAGGGCCGCCCGGGCCAGCCGTTCGCTCCCCTCCACATTGGCGGCGTACATAGGCTGGGGATCGGGTACCCACAGGCGATAATCGGCGGCCACATGAAAAACCAGGGAACATCCGGCAACGGCTTTATCCAGGGCCCGGCCATCCGCCAGATCCCCCGGAAACGGCTCCACATCCAGCCCTTCCCAATTGCTGGTATCGGCCCCCGGACGATATAAGACCCGGACCTCCAGACCTTCGGCGAGCAGACGCCGGAGCACCGCCCCCCCCACAAAACCCGATGCGCCCGTCAACAGGGCTTTCATGACGGCCTCGCTGTTTCGAGATAAGGCTGGACCCGGCGCAGACTCTGCAAGGCCGCCTGCATTTGTCGGCCCAGCCCCATGAGGGCCGGCAGGTCACCGGGATGGCGCAACAGCCCCCCCAACAAAGGCAGCCAGCGCGGCCGTCCATAGGCATCCACGCTCCGGGTGGCGCTGACAGGTAGCGCCTGACTGGCAGGATCCACCACACTGCGTACCACCAGAAAGGGCAGGCATGCCCGGGCAGCGCACTTGGCTACCGCCCCGCTTTCCATATCCACCGCCCGGGATTCGGGATGGGCTGCCCGCAGCTCGGCCTTGGCCGCTACGGAAGCACAGGGCACACTGACGGAACACAGGCCACCACCCGGCACCCGGGAAGAAAGCTGGCGCAGGAGGGTCAAACGCCAGGCCGGGTCCACCGGCCAGTGGCGTCCATTCCAGACCACCTGCTCCGGAACCAGCAGATCTCCGGCCTGACAATCCGGGTTCAGCCCTCCGGCGGTTCCCCAGGAGAGCAAAGCAGCGACGCCAGACTGCAGTAATTGTTCGGCAGCCTGACCTGCCGCCTGCGGCCCCATCCCCGAAACCACCATACTGAGCTGATCACTGACCGTAATCACCCGTTCATGGCTTAAGGTGCCGGAATAAAGGGTCTGGGCTTCGGCATCCAGAGCCACCACTACGCCTATCCGTGAGGCTGACATCCCAGATTCCGGAAACGGGCCAGGGCCCAGAGGGGAAAATACACGCTGTAACCGTGGTAAATGAGATAAAACACTTTGGGAAAACCCGGGGCATTGAAAAAAGGATCCTGCCAGCCCGAACGGCTATCCTGATGGGTCTCCAACCAGTGAATTCCGCGCCGCAGCGCCCTCGAGCCCTTATCACCGGCCGCCATCAGGCCCAGACAGGCCCAGGCGGTCTGGGCGGCCGTAGAATCCTGTCCGGCACCGGCCAGCCCGGGTTCCGCGTAGGAATCGTTGTTTTCGCCCCAGCCACCATCGGCCTGCTGCATGGCCCGCAGCCAGTCGGCGGCGCGGTCCATGGCCGGTTGCAGGGAAGGATCCTGCAATTCTCCCAACGCCATCAGCACCGACCAGGTGCCGTAAATATAATTGGTGCCCCAGCGGCCAAACCAGGCCCCGGAGGATTCCTGTTCGCGCAGCAGATAGGCAACCGCCCGACGCAGCACATCCCGGTCCCGGGCCCGGCCCAGATAGCCGAGAAAGGCCACAACTCTGCCGGTCACATCGGCGGTGGGAGGGTCCAGCAGCGCCTTGTGATCGGCAAAGGGAATTTCATTGAGATAATAATGGGTATTATCCACATCATAA
>NZ_JABBOU010000028.1 GCF_018853465.1 Acidithiobacillus montserratensis | reverse complement strand
AATCGTTGATTTTATCGAACAAATTTTGTCTACCCGGTAGATAAATCAAAAAAGAGCGCATTCCGGATTTATGCTTTCGCATTATTTGCGCGTCTATCCGGTGGGCGAAGATACCTATCTCGAAATCGTATCGTGGAGTTTCGCGAATAAATTTGTCTACCCGGTAGACAAATCACCCGCTCTCCAGAATTTCACCGGCGGAGTTCCCGTGATAATTTCTGTCTACCCGGTAGACAAAACGAAGAGCCAAAAATACTTCCCGATAGAGTGATGATTGCAAGATAAAGAAGGAGTACGCTTTTCTTCTCCTCGGGGGCGCTCGGTGCATGATCGCTCGTTTTCATCGGGAAGTATTCGGTCGCTGCGTGGTTCCTGCCGTTTTGTCTACCGGGTAGACAAAAATGCTGATTTCTTTCGTGTTTCCTCCGCTGCGAGCCTGGAGAGCGAAGCGAGGGCGAGTAGTCCCCGGTAGGCAACGCGGCGAGCTGCATCCGCCGAAGCGACCGCGTAGCTGGGAGAGTAGGCGAGTGCTGTGCCGCATGGTTGCCGACAAGTCATTTGGGAGACGAGTGTGCCGTCTGCGCCCCAACGAGGGCGTGACGGTACGCCGGTGACCAGGACGGCCGGGGCTTATTATCTGGTTGGCAGCGCAAGGCCGATCGCGCAACGACGCGCGAAAAGGCCTGCTGAGCACGCCAACTCTCCTGTTCGTTTGTCTACCGGGTAGACAAACCTGGCCTTTGGCTTGTCGCACGCCTGTCAGCGGCTACTTCCTGGAATAGTTGAGCGGGTATCCGGTGTTGCGTGATCGGTTTTTGCCTACCGGGTAGACAATCCGGCTGTTTACCCAGCGGGGCGGCGCGAGCGCTGTCCCGATCCACCATGTTGTTTGTTTGGGTGACCCCGCGATGAGGGAGGGTGGACAGACGTGATGGGCGGTTTCCTAGCGTCGCCACGATCCAGTGATACACTACGCTCGACTTATAATTTATATGACGGTAATATAAATAAATTATAAATGATATGACGGTCATATAAATGTAATCCTTGGAAGCGTTTAATAGTACAGAGAGCAATGCACACCAGAGGCGATGCGCCAGTCGACCACGCGTGCATCCGGATAAAAAAGCTGCACAAAGGGCGGCGTCGCGGGCATACCGTGCCCGGCGTAAGGCACGCAGGCAGGCACAGGAGGTGTACAGCGCCGTTATCGATCTGTCTGCCCTGCCAGCGTACAAGGTGAAGCGGAGGCCGTGAGGGGCGTTTTCCTGCCGCTTTCCCTTTCCCCCTTGGGGGTTTTTCGTGCTGTTTTGGCGCCCTGCCGAAGTCATGGCAAAACAAGTCAGAGAGTTAGGTGCGGGTGTTCACACTTCAAACTTGAAACCGCCAAGTAACACTAAAAGGCAGAGGGACGCTCGTATTGTTGAGATCTTTCAACCGGGTGTACAGGGTTTCTGCACTCTCGGTTTTGCCGATCTTGACCATGCCTGACATGGCTACGTTGGTCATCAGGTATATCACACCGGCCATGCCATCCTCTCATCAGCTGCCCGCCATCGTGGTATACTGATCAAAATACACAAAGGAATCAGGCAATGCCCAGAGGACGTCCGAAAGCCAAGTCAGAAGACACCACCAGCCAGAGTCTGGAATCGACCCTGTGGGCGGCGGCGGATAAGCTGCGCGGTCACCTGGATGCCGCCGACTACAAGCATGTCGTGCTGGGCCTCATCTTCCTGAAGTACATCTCGGATCGCTTTGCCCAGAGGCAGGCCGAAATCCTGGCGGAAGGCGATGGTGCCGATCCAGAAGACCGCGACGAGTACACTGCGGAAGGGGTGTTTTGGGTTCCTGCTTCGGCACGCTGGCCGGTGGTACAGTCCGCCGCCAAACAGACGGACATCGGCAAGCGCATCGACGATGCCATGACCGACATCGAGCGGGAAAACCCACACCTGAAAAACATCCTGCCCAAAGGGTATGCCCGGCCTACCTTGGACCAGCGCCGCCTTGGAGAACTGGTAGACCTCATCGGAACCATTGGGCTGGGCACGGCGGAACATCAGGCCAGAGACACCTTGGGCCGCGTCTATGAATACTTCTTGGGCAAGTTCGCCAGTGCAGAAGGCAAGCGTGGTGGCGAGTTCTATACCCCCGCATCGGTGGTTCGAGCCCTGGTTGCCATGCTGGCCCCGTACAAGGGGCGCATATACGATCCCTGTTGTGGGTCTGGCGGCATGTTCGTTCAGTCGGAAAAGTTCATCGAGGCCCACGGCGGCAAAATCGGTGACATCAGCGTCTACGGGCAAGAATCCAATCCGAACACCTGGAAGCTGGCCCTCATGAATCTCGCCATTCGCGGCATCGAGGCGGACTTAGGGTCCGAAGCGGCAGATACTTTCCACCATGACCTGCATCCCGATCTGCGAGCGGACTACATTCTTGCCAACCCCCCGTTCAACATCTCGGATTGGGGTGGCGATCTCCTACGCGAGGACAAACGCTGGCAGTATGGAGTTCCGCCAGCGGGAAATGCGAACTTCGCCTGGGTACAGCACATGGTCCACCATCTGGCACCCTATGGCATCGCCGGTTTTGTGCTGGCCAATGGTTCCATGTCCTCCAACACCAGCGGCGAGGGGGAAATCCGCAAGAACCTGATCGAGGCGGACTTGGTGGATTGCATGGTGGCCCTGCCCGGCCAGTTGTTCTACAGCACCCAAATTCCCGTCTGCCTATGGTTCCTCGCCAAGAATCGGGACGATGGACGCGGGATGGAGGGCAAGGAACTCTATGAACGCACTGGTGAAGTCCTGTTCATCGACGCACGCAATATGGGGTATATGGCCGATCGCACCCATCGGGAACTGTCTGACGAGGATATCCAGAAGATTGCCGATACCTACCATAACTGGCGCGGTGACGGTGATGGGGAATATGCCGATATCCCCGGCTTCTGCAAAGCGGCCAGCCTGGAAGAGATCCGCAAGAACAGTCACGTCCTGACACCAGGGCGCTATGTAGGCGCTGCTGCCAAGGAGGATGACGGGGAGCCCTTTGAGGAAAAAATGGCCCGACTGACCAAGGAACTTTCCGCGCAGTTGGCCGAAGGGCGGCGGCTGGAAGAGGAAATGGTGCAGAACCTGCGGATGTTGGGGTATAAGCTAGGATAAAGAATGAAAACAATGATTCCGACTGGACAGTATATTGGCAAATATACGAATATATCTATGGGTCTGTCTTCGTTGATATGCCTAAATGTTGATTCCATAGGGGAAGATACGTATGAAATCTTTGCCACAATTTTTGCAGGGATAGAATCACTATATACTGTATCGTTCAGTATCAGCTACGAAGATCTGAAAAATAAGGATTGGATTAAAGTTACAAAAATATATGAGTATGAAAGAACTCAAAAATCTTTAAAAATAAAAGATTACGACCAAAGAACATATAGTGAAGCAAAAGTCCGTGTTACCTATGAATACGGCCTACGACTTAACTGGAAACTGCCTGATGGTACCGAGGGTCAAACTGATGGGTTAATTTGCAACCAAAGTCAAGAATCAACATTGCATACAGATACATTATCATGGGATGACTTTCATTCTCTCGTGAATACCAATTTTTTCAATAGAAGATATGTTTTCAGAGGGCAACCTGCCCACTATCGATTACGAACATCGTTTCATAGAACAAATAGAGCTAATATAGATCGTTACTATAGAGAAAATATCCCGTCTCTGCAAAGATACATAAGCGCTATCCACCCGGATTTTGCATCATTAGAAAATGACGAAAAAATTTTGTCGCTTCTCACTTTGTTGCAGCATCACGGATACCCAACACCGATCCTGGATTGGACACTATCACCCTATATTGCTGCGTATTTTGCATTTTTTTATGCTAGAAGCCATGAGGGCGATAATGTTCGAATACTAGCATTTGATAGAAAGGGCTACTCAGCCGATTTCCCACAATATAATCACATATCAGATATGGCTTTACATGTATCATTTTTTGATACGCCTGCACTGCATAATCCACGATGCATTCCACAACAGTCCGTATCCTGTATATCCACGATCGATGATATTGAAAAATATATAGAAATTCAGGAAAATACTTTTAATAAACGTTACTTGTCAGTCTTTTCTATATCCAGACAGGAAACCCAAAAGGCTCTCAATGATTTGCATCTAATGGGAATAAATCACGCCACCTTATTCCCAGGCCTTGACGGTGTATGTAGTTACATGAAGCAGGCCCATTTCGGTGGCTATTGATGCATCTACAGAACAGCATTAGAGGCCAACAGAGAGCACAAATGCCTGAAAATTGGAAGCAGATGATATATACTGAAGCCGTCATAGTGAACCCTAGCGTTCATCTCAAAAAAGGTGAGCTATACCCGTTTCTGGATATGGCTTCAGTGGAACCTTCATCACGATGTGCTTGGACAGCAGAATGGCGGTCATTCACTGGTGGTGGGGCACGTTTCGCCGTTGGTGACACTTTGCTTGCCAGAATAACACCTTGTCTCGAAAATGGTAAAATTGCACGCTATTGCGGCCAATCGGCGCATGAGGCTCACGGATCAACAGAATTCATCGTAATTCGAGGGCGCGAAAATATTACCGATTCTACCTACGCTTATTACCTTACCAAATGGGAGGGGGTAAAAGGTTATGCTATAAGCCAAATGACTGGGACATCGGGTCGCCAAAGGGTTCCCACGGAATCGCTCAGCAATCTGATTGTTCCCGTACCACCTCTTCCTGAACAACGCCGCATTGCATCCATTCTGGGCAACTTGGACGATCAAATAGAAAACAACCGCAAGATGGCAAAGACCCTTGAGGCAATGGCTCAGGCGATCTTTAAGTCCTGGTTCGTGGACTTTGATCCTGTGCGGGCAAAGATGGCGGGAGAATCGCGGGAAAGTATTTGCAAACGGCTCAAGATTACGCCGGAGATTCTGGACCTGTTTCCGGATCGGTTGGTTGATTCGGAGTTGGGGGAGATACCGGAGGGGTGGAAGGTAAAAAGAATAGGTGATGTAATCACACGGCTACCTGTTGGCTCAAGGTATGAGCAAAAGACTGTGACCAGCAAAGGGCTCGTACCTGTTTTAGATCAAGGAAAAAGTGGAGTAATTGGTTATCACAATAACGGACCAGACGTAATGGCAACTATTGATACACCCGTTGCCATATTTGCAAACCATACGTGTTTTATGAAGTTAATCAATTTTCCATTTTCAGTAATACAGAATGTTTTGCCATTTATTGGAAAAGGAATAGCAACAATATGGATATTCTATGCTTCGGCAGGGAAGCAGACATTTATTGAGTACAAGGGGCATTGGCCTGATTTTGTAATTCATAAAATCCCTATCCCGACTTTAAATCTGGTAAAAGAGTATGAAAGAATTGCTCACTGTCATCTGCGTCTGATTTGGCAATGCGAGAGCAAATCCCGCATTCTCGCCCAACTCCGCGACACCCTGCTGCCCAAGCTCATCTCCGGTGAAATCCGTATACCTGATGCGCAGGTACTGGTGGATACAACCATTAACATCAGTAGGTCATGAAAACCATGTCAGAGCAGTTTCAAAAACACATCCGATCCGAGATCCTGAGTGTTCTGCGCGAGATTGATGGCATAGAGAACCTTCTCGAGCCATTGGCGCAGTTTACCGTGGTTGTGGACGCCAACATCATTCTGGGTGATCTGATCTGGCTTGTTAGCAAACGGAAAAATCCAGATGCGACCACCGAACTTGTGGAGTGCATTAATGCTGGAACCATCGTGGCCTATGTTGCGAGACCTGTGTTGGCGGAAGTTGATGAGCACATCTCGACGATAGCTGTGAAAAAAAACCTGCCTGAAGATGCGTTGCGGAAAGAGTGGAAAATCTATCGCAAGATCCTCAAGGTTAGAACCCCCAGGAGGCATCTAGTCGACCGCTTTAAGAAAGGTCAAGACCCAGACGACGCGCCGACTATTGCGCTCGAAAAAATGATTCGGGCAGATGGTATTCTCAGCAAGGACAACGACATCGTGGCGATGGGCGGTCTCTTGATTGATTTAGACTTTACGAGTCGCGTAAGAGACTACTCACGTAAAACTGCTGTAGCTGCAACTATACGTTGCTCAGGCGGAATCGCGCTGACTGTTTCTTGGGTAACGGTGGAAATCTTCCTAAAATTGGCAGCAGAATGTGTCTCGTGGTTTCGCCGTTTGCCCGCTCCTGTAAAGATTGTCCTCTTTTTCGCGGTCGTAGTGGTCTCGGTGAACAAGAATGTGCGAGAACGCGTTATGGCCTTGATAGCGCCACTCAGGACCACGATGTCAAGTCATTGGCCAGAGGTGATTGACTGGCTGGCGAGCGTAGACACAACACTTGCCGAAAACACGATTGAGCCGCCCGTTCCAACTTTCAAAATGCGTAAAATTCGCAGAACATCCTCATGAACGAAACCACCATCGAGCATCACGCCATCGCCCTGTTCCAGGAACTTGGCTATGCCTATGCCTTCGGACCAGACATTGGCCCCGACGCAGATCATCCTGAACGTCCTGACTATTGCACAATCCTGCTGCTGGATCGGCTGCGGCAAGCCATCCATGCCCTGAACCCATCCGTTCATAAAGATATCCGCGACGAAGCCCTGCGCCATGTGAAAAGTGCGGGATTGGGTGGATTGATGACCGGCAATGCCCTTTTGCACAAAATGCTGGTAGAGGGGGTGCGCGTTGCCTTTCATGCCGATGGAGAAGAACGGGGCACCATTGTTCACCTCATCGACTTTGCGCATCCAGAAAAAAACGACTTTCTCGTCGTCAACCAATACACCGTCATCCACAACCGCATCAACCGCCGTGCCGATCTGGTGGTCTTTGTGAACGGCATCCCGTTGGGCCTCTTCGAACTCAAGAACATGGTGGACGCCAACGCTACGTTGCGCAAAGCCTGGAATCAGCTACAGACCTACCAAGCCGACATTCCGAACCTCATGGCCTACAACGCAGTGCTGGTCATCAGTGACGGCCTGCGGGCGGGGTTGGGTTGCCTGGGTGCCCCCTACGAGCGTTTCCTGCCATGGAAGACCATCGATGGGCAGGAACTGATGCAGAAAGGGGATGATCCCCTACGCTATGTCATCCATGGGGTCTTTGCACCCCGACGCTTTCTCGACCTCATCCGTTTCTTTATCGCCTTTGCGGATGATGGGCACAAGACCACCAAGAAGATTGCCGCCTACCATCAATTTCATGCCGTCCAAAAAGCCCTCCTGACCGTACTGGCCGCCTCTGGTCTAGGTGGCGACCGTCGGGGCGGAGTGCTCTGGCACACCCAAGGGTCCGGCAAGAGCCTTACCATGCTGTTCTTTGCCGGAATGCTCATTCAGCACCCTGCTTTGGAAAACCCCACCATCGTCATGCTGACGGATCGCAATGATCTGGATAGCCAGTTGTTCGACACCTTCGCGGCGGGTAGTCACCTGCTGCGCCAAGAGCCGCAAAAGGCGGACAGCGTAAGTGATCTGCGGTCCTTACTCCATCGGGCTTCTGGCGGGGTCATCTTCAGCACCATCCAGAAGTTCCAGAAAGATCGCAAGGAAGCAGAAACTGCACACCCCCTGCTTTCCGAACGGAAGAACATCATTGTTATGGTGGACGAGGCCCAGCGCAGCCAGTATGAAATCCTGGAGGGCTATGCGGCCAATCTTCGCGCTGCCTTGCCCAACGCGACCTTTGTCGCCTTTACCGGCACGCCTCTGGAACTGGACGACAAGGATACCCGCACGGTCTTTGGCGACTACATCGACATCTACGACATACAACGGGCTGTGGAGGATGGCGCGACCGTGCCCATCTACTACGAAAGCCGACTGGTACGCCTGAATCTGCCAGAAGACCAGCGCCCGGTGATCGATGCCGCGTTTGAAGAGATTACCGAAGACGACGAACAGGAAACCCGCGAGATCATCAAGACCCGCTGGGCACAATTGGCGGCTTTGGTAGGTGCCCCCAAACGCCTGGAACAGGTGGCCGCCGATATTCTGGACCATTGGGAAAAACGGAAGCACATCCTGTCCGGCAAGGCCATGATCGTTGCCATGAGTCGCCGGATTGCCGTGGACCTCTACAACGCCATCACCAGGCTACGACCCGATTGGCACAGTACGGACGATACCCAAGGCCGCATCAAGGTGGTGATGACGGGTGCAGCCAGCGATCCCCTCGAATGGAAACCGCACATTCGCAGCAAGAAAGGTAACGAAGACCTAGCCGACCGCCTGAAAGACCCGGATGACCTGCTGGAGATGGTCATTGTCCGGGACATGTGGCTGACCGGCTTCGATGCGCCACCCCTCAATACCCTCTATGTGGACAAGCCCATGCGCGGGCACACCCTGATGCAGGCTATCGCCCGCGTCAATCGGGTATTCGCCAACAAATCCGGTGGCCTGGTGGTCGATTACATTGGCATTGCCCAAGACCTTAAGAAAGCCATTGCCCTCTATACCCGTTCCGGTGGCCGGGGCAATCCGGCAGAAACCGTGCAGGAAGCGATCAAGGTACTGCTGGAAAAACTGGACATTTGCCGCAGCATCTTTCACGGCTTCGACTATCAGGACTACCTGACCGGCGACGGTAAAGAAAAGGTATCGGCCCTGCTCCAGGGTACGGAGTACCTCTTGGTACAGGAGGCCACGGAAGAAGGGATCAAGCGCCGCTTCCGCAATGCCACGTCAGGGCTGAAAAAGGCAGCCACCTTGGCCGCCGGTGACGACGTGGTGGAACGTTGTCGCCCTGAGATCATCTTCTTCCTCAGTATCCGCGCCACGCTGGAAAAGAGCAGTGAGGCGGAAACCCTGGTGGAAGAACAGGAATACGCCATTCGCCAACTCATCGACCAGTCCATTGCCCCTGATGGGGTAGTGGATTTGTATGCGGCGGCGGGATTGCCCAAGGGGGAAATATCCCTGTTGTCCGACCAGTTCATCGAGCAAATCCAGGGTATGCCGGAAAAGAATGTGGCGTTGGAAATGTTGCGCCGCCTCTTGCAGGACAAGGTGCGCAAAGAGGGCAAGAGCAACCTGATCCAGAGCAAAGCCTTCTCGGAAAAGCTGGAAGAAGCCCTGCGCAAGTATCACAACCGTTCGGTGGATACGGTCGAAGTGATGCAAGAACTCATCGAACTCGCCAAGGCGTTGCGGGAATTGGACCAGCGCCATGCCGACCTGGGACTCAGCAAAGAGGAGGCGGCCTTCTATGACGCCCTGGCGACTAATGATTCCGCCGTGCAGGCGATGGGCGACGATGCGTTGAAAACCATTGCCAAGGAAGTAGCCAATACGGTCCACAAGAACACGCGGATCGACTGGTCCATCCGGGAACAGGCCAGAGCCCACCTACGGCGCATGGTGAAACGGGTGTTACGCAAGCATGGGTATCCGCCAGACAAGACCGAAGGGGCGGTCAATTTGGTCATTGAGCAGGCTGAGGGGTTGGTTGAGTGAAGGATGTTTAAAATCGTAACTTGAGCCAATTTCCAGATTTGATTCCAATTTCTTTAAAGGGTAAACATGGAACGGCCAAAAACAAACACAGAATTTTTCGAAATGATGTGGACCTACGACAAGGAGAGAGCAAATCTGGAGGAGCCAGTACCATACCGGCCATTTAGAATTTGCGAATATTTTCATGATCAATTCGGGTGGAGTGGAAGCATCATTCCCGGCACAACGGATGATATATGCGAAGATGATTTCTCAGATAGAGCAATGCTTACAAAAGCATACAGATGGTATAACTCAGTTTACGGTGATCTTGTGCAAAGTAAAAATTCATTATATGACATCTGGTCATTATCATATATCCCAATCATTCTGGGGAATAATGCCGTATACAGTATTAGGATTCCTAAGATATTTGAGAAAAAAATTATATTTTCTATAGATAGCGATAATATTGAAAATGATAACGGAATAATCTGCGAACAAGGTCAAGAATGCATTTACAACGTGTTGAGTTTGGTAAATCCTTTGCCAAAAGGATTGCTTCCTTATCTTGATGATAAAGAATTAAACAGGATAAAAGATACCGCAGAAAGATTTTATGAGCCTATTCGGTGGATGCATAGCTTTGGTAAACGCAACGAGTATATAGATCAAGCCTTCAAAAATTACTTAAGCTCTACAGCTAACATTATAATGCAAAATCTTTCATGCGCAAAATGGGATGCCTCGCAAGCAGCAGAGAAGATTATGAAGGGCTTCTTAAAAGAGAAGACCTGTGAGTCTAAAAAAAATCATAATTTTGAAGAGCTGAGGGAAACAATAAAACGTTGTAGCATGGTTGATGTACCAAAATATCTGATTTATCGAGCGTACTGTCCGGCAAAAAATAGATACAAAAATACAGATCTAAAATTAGCTGAATGTGTGGACGCGAATCATGCAGCGTTAGAAATTGCAAAGATATTGTGTGACTATACTTACTCCTCTGATAGCGTGATCACCTGCTGATCAGCATTTTTACTTTTTGGTGCTGGTTTTCTCGATCATTGCTTTTTTCGGGAACAAGTATAGCATGATGAATAACAATAAAAAATCAAGCGTCTTAAAAAGAATTGCGTTTTAGTAGGGATGGCAGGGCTGCGCCAAAGTCGTCGCTAACTCATTGATCTTGCGTAGCGGGGCAAGCCGAATACCAAGCACAACATTATGATTGTAGAGGAAATTTGTGATAGCTGTTGGGAAGCTCGTTTTATAACAGAGAATCTCTCGTGTATTCAATAAGATATCTACAATCTTGGCGGGGCCCTGGTAGGGATGATTCTTGCGCAACAATTATCTCAGCTTTCTGTCCGCCAGTTTTACGCCTAGCAGGTTTGGCTACCGACAGAATGATTGGCGTCGATGCCTGCGAGTATGTTCTGATCCTCATATGGAGGACATCGCTAAGAGAGAGCGTTTGCGCTCATTCTGTTTCCACCACGACCGCTGTTCCATACGCCGTCACCTCATTCATGGCTTGACCCTGCCCCGCATCGAACTCGCCCGAGTCAAAGCGCATCGCCAGTACCGCATTCGCTCCCAAGGATTGGGCATGTTCGGCCAATTGTGCCAAGGCTTCATCTCGTGTGGCGGCGATCATCTTGAGATAGCCGGATTGTTTGCCTCCAAACACTGCTCGTATGCCACCAAGAAAGTTGCCAACGATGTTGCGTGAGCGAACCGATGTTCCATAGACGGGACCAATGACGCGCACTACGCGCATGCCTGGACAGTCATTGGTCGTGAGAATGATGCACGGATTGGCAGCCATAGAGGTTCCCTCTTACACACGATGCACTACAAAGATTACTACACCCCACACCGTAAAGCTCTGGTCGGGCCGGACGGCAATCGTTGGGTACTCCGGGTTTTCGGGAACCAGCATGACCCGCTGGCCTTTGCGCCGCAGACGCTTGACTGTCACCTCACCATCCAGAGCGGCAATCACGATCCTGCCATCCGTTGCCCGGATACTGCGATCCACTACCAACAGGTCGCCGTCTTGGATACCTGCTCCCTGCATGGATGATCCCGATACCCGCAACAGGAAACTGTTTTCGGGATGAGGAACACAATAGGTATGCAGGTCGATGCCGTCATCCGCGCCATCCTCCACCATTGCCGGAAGACCTGCCGCTACCTTGGACACGAACAGGGGAATGGTGTTGTGCGGGCCGTCCGGGATGGGGCGCACTACCCGAAGCCCTGCCTTGGCAAGTTTCTCCAACGTTACTTTGTCCAGCGCCAAGCACCCTCCACGCGGTTCGGATATTGCAGAAAAGTTATGCCTTTCATTCAGAACTGGCAAGCATATTTCCGCACTTTTTCCATGTCGTCTATTTCTGATCACCCCAGAAGCTTTGCCAAATCCTCCGCCCGAAGATGCGTGTATCTCTTGAGCATTTGTAGCGTTTTATGGCCGGTGATACTGGCTACCTGCATAGGATTCAAGCCTTTCTCAAAAAGACGACTGGTGGCTTCGTGGCGCAGATCATGAAAGCGCAAGTCCTCTATGCCCGCCCGTTTGCAGGCCCTGGCAAAAGCCCTGGACAGGCTGGCCTCATGCAGGGGCCCCCACGCTTTGCCGGAGATATGGCGGGGCAGGGATTGCAGCACTTGCACGGCAATCGAGGATAAAGGAACCTGTCTTGCCTCGCCCGTCTTGGTTTCAGGGACCATCAGAACTCTCTTGCTTGAATTGATATGTTCCCAACGCATGGCAGCAATTTCGCCGCGCCGCATGGCGGTTTCCAGCGCGAACCTGATCAGGCGAGCAATTGGCATGGAATTGTCTTGCTGTTCAGCCCACTCCGCTGCTTCTAAAAGTCTTAATTCTTCATCCCCGTGCAATCGCCGGTCCCTGCGGTCCTGTACTTTGGGGCGACGGGTATGCAAGATCGGGTTACCGCTAGGCAACACCATGCCCCAGTCTTGGGCGGCTACGGTAAATGCGTGAGATAAGATGTTCAATTCCCGATTCACGGTTGAGGGAGAAACCAATCTGAGTCGATCATCACGGTACTTGCTTGTGTCTTTCGAGTAGATCGTTGCAACGCTGCACTTGCTAATGTCGTGATTGAGAATGGCTTGGCAGTGCGAAACCTCTTGAGCAGCCCCTTTCTTCTCTGGCGTGATTTCTCGCAAGTAGCGCTCGATCAACTGGCCTAGCGTGGTTGCTTCGGTCTCGCTCCGGTCCCGCCATTGCCCTCGTTCCATGTCTGTTTCGACGGCTTTCGCCCAGGCCTGCGCTTCCGCCTTGGTTCTGAATGTCTTGGATTGAGCGGGGAAGCCTTGCTTGCGGACCTTGGCTTGCCAGCCGATCCTATTGCCGTCTGCGTCTTTTCTTTCAAAAAAACTTGCCAAGGGACACCTCGCGGGACAGCTCTTCTCGATAGCTAGTGTCCCCATATTGTCCCTAAAAATCAAACGACGATAAAAAAGGCCCTTGGTTTTCACCTAGAGCCTTGATTTTGTTTGGCGTCCCCAGGGGGGTTCGAACCCCCGTTACCGCCGTGAAAGGGCGGTGTCCTAGGCCGCTAGACGATGGGGACCTGGACAGCGCTGTGCATCCTACACAGAAGCGCGCTGTCTGGCAAGCACGATCACGACATAGTCCCGCATGGGGCTGACAGCGCTTCAAGCACGCCATGGCGAGTCGGGTCGTAGCCCCGCAGGGGGAATTTCGGGTAGACTGGGCGGCGTATCATTTTCAGTCACTCCGGAAAAGAAGGGTCTTATGGAAGAACAAGAAGCAATATTCATGATTGAACGGATTTACGTCAAAGATATTTCCTTTGAGTCACCCAATGCTCCCCACAGTTTTGTGCAGACCGAGGCGCCGACGGTGGATGTGGGCCTGAATACCGCCAGCACCCAGGTGGAAGGTATGGAGGGGCTGGCCGAGGTGACTTTGACCGTCACGGTCAAGGCCAAGGCTGGTGAGAGCACCTATTTCGCTGTTGAAGTGCAGCAGGCGGGCCTGTTCCGGATTCAGAATATTCCCGAAGAACATATGCCGGCTCTGGTGGCGGTGCATTGCCCGACCATTCTGTTTCCTTATGCCCGCGAAGTGGTGGCGGACCTGGTCGGACGGGGTGGCTTCCAGCCGCTGCATCTGCATCCGGTCAACTTTGAGGCGCTGTTTCAGCAGGCCCAGCAAGAACAGATGGGGCATACGACCCAGTAAATCATGAGCTGGAAGCCATGAGCTGGGCGGTGCTGGGAGCGGGACACTGGGGTACAGCGCTGGCGGTACATTTGTGTCGGCAAGGGCAGGATGTGCGCCTCTGGGGGCGCAATCCGCAACACTTGCCGGGCGGCAGCGATCTCTCCCGATTGTCTCCGGTTTTTCCGGATTTGCCTTGGCCGGCAGGCCTGCAGGTAGAACCGGACCTTGCCGCCGCTGTCGCCGGGGTAGAAGGTATTGTCCTGGCGGTCCCGAGTCACGCCTTGCGCAATCTTCTGAACAGTCTGTCCAGCTTCGGCTTATCGAGAGAGGCCGTCCTGGTGCTCGCTGCCAAGGGGCTGGAGTTGCCCGGTGCCCTGCGTCTGGATCAGGTGGTTCAGGCGGAATGCCCCGATATGCCCCTGGTGGTCCTTTCCGGCCCGAGTTTTGCCCACGATCTGGTGCTGGGTAAACCCCTGGCCATGACTGCTGCTTCCCACAATATGGCCCATGCGCAGAGGGTCGCAGAGGTGTTTGTCAGTGACCAGATGCGGGTGTATCGCAGCGATGATGTGGCCGGTGTTTGTCTGGGTGGGGCCATCAAAAATGTACTGGCCATTGCGGCGGGTATTTCCGATGGCCTGGTCAACGGCGATAGTGCCCGGGCAGCCCTGATTACCCGGGGCATCGCCGAGCTGCACCGCCTGGGAACAGCGCTGGGTGGGCGCACCGAAACCTTCATGGGCTTGACTGGGGCGGGGGATCTGATCCTGACGGCGAGCAGTGATTTGTCGCGGAATCGTCGGGTCGGCATCGGCTTGGGACGTGGTCAGACCCTGGAAAAAGTGCTGGCGGATATCGGCCAGGAAGCCGAAGGGGTGCGCAGTGCCCGGGCTCTGTTTCGCTTGGCCCAGAATCTGGGGGTGGAGATGCCCATTACCGAGCAGGTCTATCGGGTGCTCTATGCCGGCGCGGACGTGCGACAGGTCAGTGAACAGTTGATGCGGCGTGCGGCTCGGGCCGAACATCCTGTTGCCGTGACCCCGGCAGGCGACGCCAGTCGGGAAGAGGGCGTCTAGCTATATGGCGATTCTGCGTTTACCCGGTGCTGCCGATGGGCGTAAACGTATTCCTTTTGCGCCTTTTCGGACCCTTGGAGTGCTGCTGGTGCAGTTTGTGGTGCTGGCTTTCCTGCTTCTGGGGATATTGCTGGTGCATACCAACCAGGACCTGCGTACCCTAGACGCCTATACCGCCTACATGGCGGATTTGTCCCGGACTTCCCAGGAAACTTTGCGAACCTGGCAGCAACATGGTGCGGTGGCGGCGCTGCAGGTGCTCCGCAAGGACCTCCAGGAAATTGCCGCAACGCATCCGCAACAGATTCGCGATAATCCCCATTGGGCAAAATTGCAGCTGCTGGTCAATCGCCAGGATGCGGGGCTATTGCCCGAGGCTTTGTTGCAGCTTTCAGATATCAGTATGCAGGAACATGCCCGGGGGCGGAGGCTGGTGCTGGCGGCGGGCCATGATGCCCGTTACACCTTGATTGGTACAGCGGTAGCGCTGTTTTCTTTCATGATATTTGTGCTGGTGACGCTGGTATTTTTTCGCCTGCGGATTCTGGGACCGCTGCGTCGCCTCCAGGATGCCATGCATTCGCTGGAAATCGGGGCTTTTCGGCGGGTATCAGAAGCCCACGCGGACCCCGGGATCAGTCCCTTACTGCAATATTACAATCACATGATCGGGCGTCTGGAGGATCTGGAAAAAACCCGACGCCAGTACTTGCAGGATTTGCAGCGGGAAGTGAATGAGGCTGCGCATACTCTGGTGGCGCAACAGGCGGCGGTGGCCCGTTCCGAGCGGCTGGCGGCGGTTGGTGAAGCGGCTGCGGCTTTCGCCCATGAGTTGCGTAATCCCCTAGCCGGATTGCAGGTGGGCTGCGCCAATATTCGTCGGGAAATACGCGACCCCGAATTGGCCGAACGTCTGGGATTGATGGAAGAGGAATTGCGCCGGGTCAGTCGGCTTCTGGATCAGCAATTGCGTGGTGCCCGTCAGGCCCATGAGAAGGGGCGCCGGGTGGCCCCCAGGGAAACCGTGGAAACCCTGCTGAACCTGCTGCGCTATCAAATGCCCGCCCAGGTCAAGCTGGAACTGTTGCCGGGGGAATGTCGTGATTGTCTATTGCCCCTGGACCAGTTCCGCCAGGCACTGCTCAATCTTATTCTCAACAGTATGCAGGCTCTGGCGGGTGAGGGAGGGCAAATCAGTGTGGCCCTTGCCCAGGTCGACAAGCAGTTGCAGGTGGTTGTCGCCGATAATGGTCCGGGCTTTCCTGATACCCTGTTGCGCGAGGGGATTCGTCCCTTTGCCAGCAGCAAGGAACAGGGCACCGGGTTGGGCCTGTCCATGGTTCGGCGTTTTGTGCGCAGTCTGGGTGGCGAGGTGCAATTGCGCAATCGGGAACCTCACGGCGCCGAAGTGTGTCTCTTGTTACCCTGTCCTGAAATTGCCGGTAAGGAGTAGCAGATCATGGCGGATGCTTTGCTGATTATCGAGGATGAAATTTTTCTGGGGCGGGAAATGTGCCGCTTTTTTGAAAAGGAAGGCTGGGAGGTGCATTGGGCGGAGCGCTTTGCCGATGCCGAGGAATTGCTGCTGAAACAGGATCTCAGCCCGCTGGTGACTCTGGCTGACCTCAATTTGCCCGATGGCAACAGTCTGGATCTGTTGGAAAAGGTGCGGGCAAAGTCGGGTACGGGAGAATGGATTTTTCTGACGGCCTTTGGCAGTGTGCCCGATTCGGTGCGGGCACTGCGCTTGGGCGCCTATGACTTTCTCGAAAAGCCCTGCGAGATGGAACGTCTGGAAATGGTGGTGCGTTCGGCAGGGCGGGGAGCCCGTGCCCAGCGCCGGGTCGCAGAGGATACTTCCTCCCAGCACCACCGCTATCGTCCGGAAACCTATCTGGGCGAAAGTGCTGCCGCAGCCACGGTGCGCAGCATGCTCGAACGTCTGGCGCAGGTTCCCTACAGTGCTCTGGTGATTTCCGGTGAAACCGGTACCGGCAAGGGCTTGGCAGCGCGCATCTTGCATTACAGCAGTGCCCAGGCGGGCGGACCGATGGTGGAAATCAACTGCGCGGCCCTGCCCAGGGAATTACTGGAATCCGAATTGTTCGGCTATGAGCCGGGGGCATTTACCGGTGCGGCGGTACGTCATCGCGGACTGGTGGAACAGGCCAATGGTGGCACCCTGTTTCTCGATGAAATTTCCGAAATGGAGCTGGACTTGCAGGCCAAATTGCTGAAAGTCATTGAAGATCATAGCTTGCGACGCTTGGGTGGGGATCGCGCCATTGCCGTGGATGTGCGCTTTATTGCCGCCAGTAACCGTGATATCGAAGCCCAGGTGGCGGCGGGGGCTTTTCGTGCCGATTTGTTTCATCGCTTGAGCGTGTTTCGCCTGGCCCTGCCGTCCCTGCGGGAACGTAAGGGCGATCTGCACGCGCTGGTGCCTCATTTCGTGGCCGAGTTCAATGCCCAGGCAGGTAAGCATGTGCATTATGTCAGCCCGGCGGTCTGGGCCGCACTAGAGGCCTACGACTGGCCGGGCAATGTCCGGGAACTGCGCAATGTGATTGAGCGGGCGGTACTGTTTTCCGAAAGCGAAGAATTGCCTCTGGAGTGGTTGCAGTTGCCGGGTCAGGTCAATAACTCCTGTCCGACACTCTCCGGGTGTCCGGTGGATGGGCAGCATATTATCCTGCCCATGGATGGCAGCATGGATCTGGAGGCTATGGAACGGCAGATTCTGCAGCAGATACTCAGCTTGAGCGAGGGTAATGTGTCCCGGGCGGCAAAAATGCTGGGCATCACCCGGGAGACCCTGCGCTACCGCATTCGCAAACATGGTCTGGGCGATGATGGCGAATCCTGAGCGGAGAAGCATGGTCTATACTTGCAGAATTGTTGCGGGATCGTTACATTGCCGCGATGCAACGGGTCAATACAGGCACCCGGACAAATAGAACAAGGAGTTTGGATGTCACCGGACAGGACCGCTGCATGACGGCAGCCCTCGATCAGGCCTTGGCCTGGCAGCAGCAAAGCCTGCAGCTTGTTTCACGGACTTTTGCGTTGACCATTCCGCAATTGCCAGATGTCCTGCGCGTGGCCGTGGGTAACGGGTATTTGCTCTGTCGGATTGCCGATACCATTGAAGATGATCCGGTCATGCCCTGGAAAGAAAAAGCCCACTGGCAGCAGGTGTTTCTGCAGGTGGTGGAAGGTCAGGCCGATCCCGCCGTTTTTGCTGAGGGTTTTGGAGCGGTGCTGGCTGCGGAAATGCCTGCCGCCGAGCATGATCTGGTGCGCCATACTGCCGACGTGCTGCAAATTACCCATAGTTTCAGCCCCACCCAGCAGGCGGCTCTCGCGCGCTGCGTGCGCATCATGGGTTCGGGCATGGCCGAGTTTCAGCAGCACGCCTCCCGACAGGGGCTGGCCGATGTCCCGGCCCTCGACCGTTATTGTTATGTGGTGGCGGGAGTCGTCGGCGAAATGTTGACCAGTCTGTTTGTGGAATACGAACCCCGCCTGCGTCCTCAGGAAGCGGAAATGCAGCGTCTCGCCGTCTCTTTTGGTCAGGGCTTGCAGATGACCAATATACTCAAGGACATCTGGGATGACTGGGGACGTGGTGTGAGTTGGATGCCGGCCAGTCTTTTTGCCCGCTATGGTTGCGATATCGCGAGCGTCCAGCCGGGCAGTCATGACCCTGGATTTCAACAGGGGCTGGAAGTTTTGCTGGATGTGGCGGCCGGACACCTGGAAAACGCGCTGCGCTACACTTTGATGATTCCTGCGGATCAAACCGGGATGCGCGATTTTTGTCTCTGGGCACTGGCCATGGCAGTGCTGACTTTACGCCGCATTGCCGGGAACCCGATCTTTGCCAATGGCGCCGAAGTCAAAATCAGCCGCAACAGTGTGCAGTGGGTGGTTCTTCTATCCAAGCTTATGCATCGTTCCGATGCCCTGTTGCTGGCCAGTTTCCGGGCGGGTATCAAACCCCTGCGGCGCACGGCGCTGGCCGCAACAGTATGAATCGCCTGTTACAACCATTGCCTCTGGCAGGCGGGGTGCTGCGTACCGTGCGGACGCCAAGTCTGGATCACTCGTTGGACGGCACCCCGGCCCAAAATCGGGCCCAATCGCTGGTCCAGACGCTAGACACTGCGCGGCGCCTGCTGCTCGAAAAGCAGGCAGCGGACGGACACTGGTGTTTTGAATTTGAGGCTGACTGTACCATTCCTGCGGAATACATCCTGATGCAGCACTACATGGATGAGCGGGATCCGGCCCTGGAAGCCAAAATGGCTGTGTACCTGCGCAGCAAGCAGGCAGATCACGGCGGTTGGCCGCTATATTATGGGGGGCATTTTGATCTCAGCGCTTCGGTGAAAGCCTACTATGCCCTGAAGCTGGCGGGTGATGCTCCCGATCTGCCCCATATGCGCCGGGCCAGAGAGGCTATTCTTGCCCACGGTGGTGCCGAACATGCCAATGTCTTCACCCGGATTACCCTGGCCCTCTTTGCCCAGGTGCCGTGGCGGGCGGTGCCTTCCATCCCGGTGGAAGTCATGCTCCTGCCGCGCTGGTTTCCCTTTCATATTTACAAAGTGGCGTCCTGGTCCCGGACCGTTATGGTGCCGCTGTTTATTCTGTGCAGCCTCAAAGCCAAGGCCAAGAACCCTCTGCAAGTACATATTCGCGAATTGTTTCGTCGACCTCCGGAGCAGATCCAGGATTATTTTGCCTGTGCCCGGCAGGGCGTGGTAGCCCGTACTTTTCTGGCCCTGGACCGCTTTTGGGGAATCATCGAAAAGGGCATTCCCGCCGCGCTGCGCCGGATTGCCGTACGCCGGGCCGAGCAGTGGTTTACGGCACGCATTAATGGAGAAGATGGTCTGAACGGGATTTTTCCGGCTATGGTCAATGCCCATGAGGCTCTGGAGCTGCTGGGCTATGCCCCGGAACATCCCTATCGCCAGGCGACGGGAGCAGCACTGCGTAAGCTGGTGGTGGAGCGGGCCGACGATGCCTACTGCCAGCCCTGCATGTCCCCCGTATGGGATACCTGTCTGGCCCTCCATGCTCTGATCGAAGCCGATGGCTCTGAGGATCTGGGGGCTGCAGCAGGAAAAGCCATCGCCTGGCTGAAGGACCGGCAGATTTGCCGGGAACCGGGCGACTGGCAGGTCCAGCGCCCTGATCTGGCCGGAGGCGGCTGGGCATTTCAGTATGCCAATCCCTATTATCCCGATCTGGATGATACCGCAGCGGTCGCCTGGGCGCTGGCGCGGGCTGGGCGTCCCGAAGATCGGGACAGCATCGAACAAGCCGCCAACTGGCTGGCAGGGATGCAGTCCCGCAATGGCGGGTTTGGCGCTTATGATGTGGATAATACCCATTATTATCTCAATGAAATTCCCTTTGCCGATCACAAGGCGCTGCTGGACCCT
>NZ_JABBOU010000027.1 GCF_018853465.1 Acidithiobacillus montserratensis | reverse complement strand
CGCTGTAACTGTCGAGAATATAACCCTGCAGCACACCCGCCGCGATGATGTCGCGATTGCGAGTGGCTACCCCTTCTGCATCAAAGCTGGCACTGCCTAGCCCGCGTTGACGCAGGGGTTCTTCATAAATACGAATATGTTCCGGAAACAGGGTCTTGCCGAGGCTGTCCACCAGAAAGGAGCTTTGCCGATAGAGACTGCCACCGCTGATGGCGCTGGCCAGATGCCCGAGAATGCTGGAAGCTACCTGGTTCTCAAAAATCACCGGCGCTTTGGTGGTGGGAATCTTGCGGGCATCCAGACGCCGCAGAGCCCGCTCTGCAGCGGTTTTACCGATACTTTCCGGGCTGTCCAGGGCGGCAGCGTCGCGGGCCACATCGTACCAGTAGTCTCTTTGCATGCCGCCTTGCAAGTCTTCGGCAATGACGGAGCAGGACAGGCTATGTCGGGATGATTGTCGCTGCCCGACAAAACCCAGACTATTGGCATACACCGAAATCCCTTCACTGCTCCCCAGACTGCCTCCCTCGGAATTGTGAATACGGGGATCGCTGTCCCGGGCGGCGGCCTCGCAGCGCCGCGCCAGATCGGCGGCCGTGTCGGCATCTATGGACCAGGGATGGTAAAGATCCAGATCCGGAAATTCCCGTGCAAAAAGGGCTGGATCCGCCAGACCAGAGAAAGGATCTGCTGCCGTATGGCGGGCAATGGTCAGTGCCGCCTCGACGGTTTCGGCAATGGCCTTGCGGGAAAAATCCGAGGTGGAAGCGCTGCCTTTGGACTGTCCCAGATACACGGTCACGCCCATGCCCTTATCCTGATTGTACTCAATGGATTCCACCTCACCCAGGCGGACCGTGACGGACAGTCCCTTACCGGTGCTGGCGGCTGCTTCCGCTGCACTGGCACCTTGTTTGCGGGCAAGCGCCAGGATGTCCTCACTGATCTGACAAAGCGTTTCGGCATTTAGAGTGGAATGGGGGGCTTGGCTCATGGATGGTATCTCGCTCGAATGAAAGAATCACAGCATCTTACTCCCAAGCCTTCCGCAGAAGAAAGGCGATATATCATGAATGTTATTGACATGCATTATCATTTGCGTTTGAATGAGGATGTTCACTTTTTGTGAGGCTTGCCATGTACGTGTGTGTATGTAACGGTGTGACTGAGCGAGACATTCAGCAGGCAGTGTGCGAAGGTGCCTGTTCCATGCGGGATTTGCGCCAACAGTTGGGTGTAGCTTCCCAGTGTGGTCGCTGTGCGACTTGTGCCAAAGCGGTTCTGGACCAGGAAATACAGCATGCTCGGGTCACACATTATCCTCTAGGTCAGCATCCGCAGCGCAATTTCAAGCAGGCGATCTGATTCATTGGCGCATAGGGACTCGCCGGTGTGGATGATAAAGCTAAATTTTTTTCTGTATCTTCCATGAATTATTCAATCAGGAGCGTGGCATGAAAGGCGACAAAAAAGTTATACAGTTGTTGAATAAAGCATTGGCCATTGAGTTGACGGCCATCAATCAATATTTTCTGCATGCCCGCATGTACAAAAACTGGGGTCTGTTTGCTTTGGGTAAGCATGAATATGCGGAATCCATTGAAGAAATGCAGCATGCTGACAAACTGATCGAACGTATATTGTTTCTGGACGGCTTACCCAATCTGCAGGACCTGAATAAATTGCTCATTGGTGAAAATGTGGCTGAATGCCTGGCTTGTGACTTGAAACTGGAAGAAGCTGGCCGCGCCCATTATGTAGAGGCCATTCATTATTGCGAATCGGTCAAGGACTACGTCTCGCGCGAGATTCTCGTCGAAATTCAGGAGCAGACTGAAGAGCATATTGACTGGCTGGAAACTCACATTGATCTGATTGACAAAATGGGGCTACCCAATTTTATGCAAACAGCCTCGGGTCCTCTGGGCGGTGGGACCGATTAATCATTCCAAAGCGCATCCAGAGAAAGTGCTATGCGCATTTTCTGTGTGCCAACCAAGGCAGGGGAGCGATGTATGATCCCCTTTCCGGCGTTATTTACCCAGGCATCTCCTTTCAGCAGAGCAATGGCAAATGCGGGGACCTCCCCGATGCCACGAGGATCGCGAATTAGCCCAGATTTCAGGTCCGCCAGTCCTCTGGATCCCTCCCCCAGTTTGCTGCGATCCGCATAATCATTGCTTAACCATTGCGTGCCCGGTCCATTCCAGGTGCACAACAAACGGATTCCCGTAAGATCTGTATGGAATCTTGGACACATAGCCCGATCTAGGACCATAAGACGGAGCGCAATGCCGTCACAGCCCGTTAGATCGAAGTAAATTTCCATCAGAAAATGTATGTCATCCAGCAGAAACTTGCGGCCGGGCATGTCGGGCAGCAGTCCTGCAGGAAAAAGCGTTCCACGATTGAAGGATTGTCTAATCCCGTTACCCAGATCATTTTCGGCAGCATCCAGATAATCCATTATTTCCCGTTGTTGGGGTCTCTGCAGTATGCACAGTTGAACATCTGTATCGAAAATGCCAACCAGATCGGCAAGTTGATCTACGCACAGTATTTCATCGGTTCCTGCACCTTGTTGGAATATGGCTTGCGACATGGAAGCTCCTCACCATTCTGGAAATGGATCAACAAAATCATTCCATTGCCAATAAGGCCACTTCCTGAAGCAAATCTTCCCGGAGTGTGCAACAGATGCAGCCATTGGACATTTCAAAGACCTTTTCTTCGGTGCGCGATAGTTGCGCTCCCCCTGCGCTCCCCCTGCGCTCCCCCTGCGCGGACCAAGGCGGCATCAATATTGATTTCACTCATGTCATTGACAATAACTGCGACACGCCGGCCTTCCCGGTTGTGCAGAATGTGATTGAGGAGTGTGGTTTTGCCGGCACCGAGAAAACCCGACAACACCGTGACGGGAAGAGGGTGAGTGGAGGGTTGAGTCATAGTAAATCCTCGCAGGGTAACTGTAATGACATGCTGTTATACGCAACATAGTTGCATATAACAGCATGGGAATCCTGTGCAGGTCAAGTGAGGAGAATGCAAAGCCCTCTCTTTTTTGCCAAAGTCGGGACAAGCCTCCGGCCCAACAGCCAGCCTGGGGCCATTCGTGTCGGGCGAGGACATTATTCGTGTTGACTACACTAATGATAATCATTTACATTAACAATCGGTAGTTATCCTGTTTTGTCCGTAGAGCTTTCAAGGAGATGAATATGCTGAAAGATGTGCTCGCCCATGTGCGCCAATATCCGGGTATCACTCTGGAATCATTGATGGATTTACATGCCGCCGATGCGGAGTACATGTCCGCTTTGCTGGCTAAACTCACCAAAAATGGACAGTTGTTAGCGATAGAAACCGGATGCGCAGAAAGTAGCCGTTGTCGGGAAGGCGGCCATAATCCCTCTCGCATCTGCTTTTTTTGTTCGGCTGTGGATAAGGACAGCCTGGAATATAGCCAGGCCGTGATCTTGCATTCCTGAACTATGTCGGTCGGGAATCATTGGAAACCTGACCGGCAAAAGAACTATTTCTTCACGACGTGCCAACATATGGCGATTGGTAGCCTTTGTAAGGCTACCATTTTTTAATGGCCCACGAGTGTAAAGTATTTTCATCTCAGGGTTTCCGGTTTGGGGCGCTTGGCTCCCGGCAATGGGCAATTTCATGATGGACACATAATATTACAGTCAGTAGTAATGACAGGTTATAATTTAAATTACGCTGCGCTGGCTGAATTTCTATTTTGTTCCTGGTCTGGCAAAGAATATGATTCAACGATGCGTTCATCGACACAGGAGATCGATCAATGGATATGCATTCAATGAGCATGCAGGCGATGACCAGCAGCATGCATGCTATTTCTGATGGGCAAACCGCTGCAGGTATTATCGTGACAGGCCTGATTGCCTTTGCTTTTTTTGGGCTGGCTGCGGGGCTGTTCATGCGTGTTGCCCGCGCCGAGGCAAAAAAAGAAGCACAAGAGACAGGTAAACACTAAAAGCGATTATGGATACTTAGAAACCTGTCGGTTAGTTACTTTATTAAAATGTGCAGGGGCGTTGGCTGTGAGCTCTGCCCCCAGTTTAGTTTTCAAGCGTGCAAATGGTAGTGCCAACCCAGCCGGATCATGGCGACGAAAGCATTAGGTAAAGTGCTTCCAGGCCCATGGGCGCCGGGGTTGACGATATATTGCAGGTCGGGTTGGATATAAAAATTCTTGAACACCGGCTGTTTGAAGTTTACTTCCAGACTGCTTTCTGCGGCCCCTGTATACGAACCGGATTGGCGTTGCCAAGCACGGTCCATGCCCAGACTGAGCGTTGAGCCGGGTGAATCTTGAATGAAATGTCGTAGCCGTAGTCCCGCGCCCAGATAGGCATTCACCGGCGAAACAGCTGCGGCATTGGGGGCCCCGCCACCTTGCAGGAAAACCCCCCAGTGCATCTGATCGGCTTTCCAGCGATACTCGGCTGCTCCATAAAACCCACCCTGACTGGTAGAGACACCGATGCCAATCGCTTGCCTGAGGTAAGGACTGGATATGTGATTATAATAGCCTCCGGCCTTGAGCGTGGCTTTACCAGGACCGATAGCAAAGCTTTGATCGATTTCGCTATAATAAATCATGCCATCACTACCCCAGGGGGCTCGGTAGGGATGAACCCCATCGGCACCAAACGCACCTGCCATCACTGTGGTACCCCCCCAGCTCGCTGAAGCCATGACGCCGAGACTGGAGTAGGGATAAGTGGGGGTGAAGGGAATGTTGGCGGTAATAGTGGGATATATCCCGTAAGAGGCGTTGAACAGCTCTCCGGCGACTCCGGTGACATTGAAGTAGTCATTAGGATTAATCAAACCCAGTCGTAACGTATAGTTCCCAAGATTTTGCCGATAATATGCTTTGTAGAGCCGAGCGATATGTGGGTACGGCGTGGTGAGATTGGATACACCTTGCAGGTCACCGACATACAGGCCATCGGGGTTTCCGCTATCCGCAGCCAGTCCTTCGACGACAAAAAGACCTCCCTGCCACCATCCCGCTTTACCAGTGTGCAAGGCGAGTCCCCCTTTCCAGATTCCAGTGGCTGTGGTTCCGGTGCTGATGCCGCCACTCAGGTTGGAGACCCCTTCCACCTGGCCATGCATGACCAGTGAAATACCACGCCACCAGTGCTGGTGTGCTTCTTCAGGAATAGACTGCCCCGAGCTGGCCGCCCAGGCGGGGGTGATGACAGCACAAAAAAGTATCGAACCCATAAAAAGTTGGCGGTCAAGGTGTTGCTGGCGAAGCATGCTTTCTCCCTGGTCATAGACGCGGTTCATGGTTATTGATAATAGATGTCTTGACAGTCTGAACTGTGTTTACTAATCTGCAACTCTGTTGCATATAAATATGACGCAGTAATGCACCGCAATCAAGCCCCATAACGCTGCCCAATATCTCAGGGAGAAGTACCATGCATCATACTGAACTTGAAAAAACAATCTCTGCGCTTCAGCCGAAGCTACATACTTCGCTTAGGCCGTCACTTCTATCCGTCCTGACTCTGTTATTGGGTCTGGGAACCGCCCAGTTGGCCGCCGCCAGCACTATTCATGCAGTAGGTGTCGAAAATCAATATGCCAATGTGATCAGCCAGATTGGCGGAAAGTATGTTCAGGTAAGCGCGATTGAGAGCAATCCCAACACCGATCCCCATACTTTTGAAGCCAGCCCTGCGGTAGCCCGGGAAATTGCGGCGGCTCAGCTGGTGGTCCGCAATGGTCTCGGTTATGACAGTTGGGCCAAAAAAATACTGGCGGCAGATGCCAGCCCCAAGCGCCAGGTGATTGTGGTTCAGAATCTGCTGCATTTGCCGGACAGTACCAGAAACCCCCATCTCTGGTACAAGCCGGAAACCATGCCCGCAGTGGTCAAGGCCGTGGCGGCAAGCCTGAGTGCCCTGGATCCGGCGCACAAGGCGTATTTTGATGCTAACGTCCAGAAGTTTGATGCTTCGCTAAAGCCCTGGTACGCAGCTATCGCCAGTTTCAAGGCCCAATATCCTCATACGCCGGTAGCTGTCACCGAGCCGGTAGCGGATTATATGCTGCAGGCGGCAGGCTGTGATCTCAAAACTCCCTGGAATCTCCAGGCAGACATCATGAACGGAACGGATCCGGCCCCTCAGGATGTGAGTATTCAGAATCAGCTGTTCAAGACCCACCAGGTCAAGGTTTTTCTATATAACCAGCAGGTGACAGACTCCCTGACGGCGTCTTTTCTGCATAATGCCAAGGTGGCACATATTCCCGTGGTAGGCGTTTATGAAACCATGCCAACGGGTTACACTTATCAATCCTGGATGCTGGCAGAGGTGAAAGCTTTGCGGGCAGCGCTGGAGCATGGCCAATCTACGACGGTGTTGAAATAATATCTTGACCAATCAAAGAGCTATCCTAGCGGTCGCCGATCTTTCTGTGGATCTGGGCGGCCGCAGTATTTTACGGGATGTCAGTTTTAATCTGTATCCGGGGCAGCTTTGCGCCCTGATTGGCGAAAACGGGGCAGGCAAGACGACCTTGTTGCGGACCTTGCTGGGTCTGATCAGTCAACGTGCGGGTACAGTCCTGATAGACGGAGAAGTTCCCCGGAAGCACCGCGCTTTGGTTGGTTATGTTCCCCAGAAAATCACTTTTGACCCGGATTTGCCTTTGCGTACCCGGGATCTGGTGCGTTTGGGACTGGATGGTCATCACCTTGGTTTGCCCCTCTGGAATAGTCGCACCGATGCCGCTGTCGATGCGGCATTGCAGGCGGTGGGTGCAGAAGACTTTGCGGATCGGCGAGTCGGCGAGCTATCGGGAGGACAACAGCAGCGAGCGGTGATTGCCCATGCCCTGGTCCGTAAGCCGCGCTTGCTGATTCTGGATGAACCCCTGGCGAATTTGGATTTTGGCAGTGCCAATGCCCTGGTCGATCTGCTGGGGAAGTTGATCGCTCAGCAGCAGATGACTGTGCTGGTCACTGCCCATGATATGAATCCCCTGATTCCCGTGATGGATCGACTGGTCTATCTGGTGGATGGCCGGGCGGCAACGGGTACGGTTGCCGAGGTGGTCCAGCCTGAAGTGCTGAGCAAGCTCTATGGTTATCCGGTGTCGGTCCTGAGGCATGGCGGGCGCATTCTGGTTTTGCCTGATGCGCCGGAAAATGCCGATGTGGCCAATCTGAATCGATGTGCAGGGCATTGAGTATGAGAACATGCTGGCGTTTTTAAGCAGTCAGCCGGTGCAGACGGCACTGATAGTCGGTACCTGTGCGGCCCTGGTCAGTGCTCTGATCGGGGTTTTTACGGTGCTGCGCGGTAACGCCTTTGCCGGCCATGCTCTGGCTGATGTCAGCAGTGCGGGCGGGGCGGCTTCGTTCTTGCTGGGTATCAGTCCCTTGTTGGGTTTTCTCGGTATGGCCTGGATCGCGGCCTTCGGTATGGAATTTCTCGGGGTGCGTAAAGCGCGGGAAAGAGATCTGGCGACGGGTGTCGTGCTGGGCGCTGGCCTGGGACTGTCCGCCCTGTTTTTATATCTGGATGTCACCACGACCAGTACTACCGGGGCTACGGTATCGGTGATGTTCGGTTCTTTGTTTGCCATTTCGCGGGGGCTGATCTGGCCCGCCATTCTGGCGGTATTGGCAGTTTTTAGCCTGGTCGGGGTGTTTTACCGTCCGTTGATATTGACTGCCGTGGATCCGGATCTGGCGACTTTACGCGGAGTTTCGCCGCGTTGGATGGGGCTCCTGCAGTTGCTGGTTTTAGGGTTGGCGGTGGCTGTGTGTGCATTGGCTATTGGTGCGGTACTGGCTACCGCACTGCTGATCGGTCCTGCCGGGGCGGCCATTCGCCTGAGCCGGCGCCCCGGCCAGGCTATTGTCTGGGCGATGCTCTTTGCTCTGGCTGCGGTGTGGGTGGGTATCTGGATGGCTTATGAGAGTTATTACTGGTTTTCCGGGAATGCCTGGCCCGTGAGTTTTTTTGTGGTGGTGCTGATTTTTGTGTTTTATGTGCTGGCCATGCTGGGTTCCGCTCAGCACCGGAAATTGCGGCGTGGAGCAGCGACTGCTCTGCCCGGTCTCCAGGAGTCCTGAGTATGTTTTCCAGTTTCATGATCAATACCTGGATCGCCGGCACGGCCATCGCCCTGGTAGCTGCTTTTGTGGGCTATTTTGTGGTGATTCGACGCTCGGCTTTTGCCGCCCATGCCCTCCCTCTGGGCGCTTTTCCGGGGGCCGCTGCCGCCAATTTGCTGGGCGTCAATCCCTTTGTGGGATTGCTGGTTTTTGTCGGTATGGGGGTGCTGCTCCTGCGTCAGCTCGCGCGCATGGGGCGACGTGATGTCGCTACCGGATTGTTGCTGGTACTTTTTCTGGGTATGGGTGCGCTGTTTCTGAGTATGACCAATGAATATGCACCCGAAGTGTTTTCCCTGCTCTTTGGCGAAATGCTGGGCGTCAGCAAAGCCGATTTGTGGCCCATACTGGGAATTTGTGCCGTAGTGTCAGTGCTCATGATCACGATTTATCGACCCTTGTTACTGGATTCCAGTTTTCCCGATCTGGCTGCGTTAAAGGGTATTCCTGCGGCGCGTATGGATCTGCTTTTTTTGAGCCTGCTGGCGCTGGTCACCGCATCGGCTTTACCGGTGGTGGGTGCTTTTCTGGTGTTTACCTTGCTGGTCGGTCCACCGGCGGCCGCCCAGGCGCTCAGCACCCATCCCCTGCGCAGTTTGCTGCTCGCCGTTATTTTTGCCGAAGGCAGCATCTGGTTGGCCATTGCCCTGTCCTACTGGAGCAACTGGCCTATTGGTTTTTTTGTCGGCATGATCGGCGCCGGACTTTTTAACCTGGCGCGCAGCTATCGTTCCTGGAGTCAGCGACAGCGCGGCGCAAAGTTGCTGGCTATATCCTGATCTCACGGTGGAACCCATTGCTTTCTCAATTCGTTGCCCACCGCCTAAACCGTCGTCAGCGCGCAGTAAATCCCGGCTGATTTCGGATGTATAGGACCTGACGATCAGTCTGGCCGCGTATCTTCGTGGGGGTAGGGCAACAATATGACCAGCTTCATGTCCGTATGGGCTGCAGGCAGCAGGGTATTCTGCTCATAAGTCACCCGCCCTTGTATTGGATGCTGAAAAACCCGCAGCCCGCCTTCTCTTTCGACGACGTCCTGGGCTGACCAGAGATCTGCAAATGTGGAACTTTGACTTTGCAGGTGAGCGATGCGGCGCATCATTTCGGGATCATCCAGATGTTTGCCCACGTCGGCACGAAATTCAGCCACCAGGCGCCGACAGCGGCTTTCCCAATCGTCCACAAATTGTCGGGCGTGGGGGTGGAGTAATAAAAACTCCAGCAGATTGGGGAGTTTTTCACCGAAAACCGGGCTGGCGGGTAGCCAGTCGATAAAATGCGTGGCGGCCGCCGCATTCCAGGCGCTGGCATTCCAGTAGCGGTCGAGAATATAGGCGGGATATTGCAGCGTGTGGAGAATATGCAGCAGGGATGGAGCTACGGCCGAAGGGCGTGGTTCTGTCTGGGGATCGCTCTTGCCTGCCAGATGAAACAGATGCTGGCGCTCGGCGTGGGAAAGTTGCAGCACTTTGCCGAGGCGATCCAGGGTGGGCAAAGAGGGGCGCACGGGCCGCCCCTGTTCAATCCAGGTGATCCAGGTAGCACTGACTCCGGAAAGCATGGCCAGTTCTTCGCGGCGCAAGCCACTGGTACGACGACGACCGGAAGCGCTTAACCCGGCCTGCAGGGGCGGAATCTTTTCTCGGTGGCGGCGGATGAACGCCCCCAGTGCCAGCGGATCACCAGACATGACCAGAATCCTTGTTGCGCAGCAAGATAGTAGTCATTATACCAGTATAATGAATCATATTGTACCAGTTTGATGGTCTGCGTATGATTCTTCATCCATTACGGAGAATTCACCACCATGAACCATCAGCAAACACTCGTAGAGCGGCAGTTTGGCGCGGCAGCGACGGATTATCTGCATAGTCCGGCCCATGCCCAGGGTGCGGATTTTCAGCGTCTTCGTCAGGAATTTGCCGGACAGGGCGCCTTGCGGATACTGGACCTGGGTTGCGGCGCAGGACATGCCAGTTTTGCCCTGGCCGATGTGGTGGGAGAAGTGCTTGCCGTAGATTTATCTGCCGAGATGTTGCGGGTCGTGGCTGAACAATCCCGGCAACGCGGGCTGAACAATATTCATACTGCACAGCAGGCGGCGGAATCCTTGCCCTTTGCGGATGGCAGTTTTGATGGCATTGTGACCCGCTTTTCCGCGCACCACTGGGCGAATCTGCCCGCAGCCCTCCGGGAAATGCGGCGCGTCCTTCATCCCGGTGGAAAATGTGTCATTATTGACGTGTTCGCACCGGAAAATCCACTGGGGGACACTTTTTTGCAGACCGTGGAGTTGTTGCGTGATCCTTCCCACGTCCGCGATTATCGGGTTTCGGAATGGCAGAGGATGTTGACGGCTGCCGGATGGCGGGTTGTGGATCAGGATACCTGGAAGCTGCCGTTGGATTTTGCCAGCTGGATAGCCCGGATGCGCTGCCCGGAGGAGCGGGTGGCCGCTATCCAGAGCGTGTGGAGCAAGGCTCCGGCGGAGGTAATTGACCACTTTGCCGTACAGCCTAACCGGGATTTTGCTTTGGATGTATGCTGGATGACGGCATTGCCCGTATGAGTGACATGCTTTGCTTGTAAGATGTTGGAGGAGAGGCTAGTGGCAGGAAAAACGCTTTATGACAAATTGTGGGAAAGCCATGTGGTGCATTCGCAGCCCGATGGTGCGGTATTGCTGTATATAGACCGGCAGTTGCTGCACGAAGTCACCAGCCCCCAGGCCTTTTCCGGCTTGCGTGCGGCGGGGCGCAAGGCCTGGCGGATTGATGCCAATATTGCCACGGCGGACCACAATGTCCCGACCACCGACCGGGCGGCGGGGATTGTGGATCCGACTTCCCGCTTGCAGGTGGATACCCTGGACCAGAACTGCGCCGAATTTGGTATTGAAGAATTCGGTATGCTCGATCAGCGTCAGGGGATTGTCCACGTCATCGCCCCCGAACAGGGCCTTACCTTGCCGGGTATGACCGTGGTCTGTGGCGATTCCCATACCGCCACCCACGGCGCCCTGGGAGCATTGGCCTTCGGGATTGGTACCACGGAAGTGGAGCATGTGCTGGCCACCCAATGCCTCTGGGCGCGCAAGTCGAAAAGTATGCGGGTCTGGGTTGAGGGCGAACTGGGTCACGGTGTCACCGCCAAGGACATGGTACTGGCCATCATTGGTAAAATGGGTACGGCTGGCGGGACGGGTTATGCCATTGAATTTGCTGGTCCGGCCGTACAGGCATTATCCGTAGAAGGGCGGATGACCCTGTGCAATATGGCCATTGAAGCGGGAGCGCGCTCGGGAATGGTCGGGGTGGATGCCATTACCATTGATTACCTGCGTGGTCGTCCCTATGCGCCGGTGGGCAGCATCTGGGATCAGGCCGTGGTGGCGTGGAGTGCATTGCATTCGGATCCGGACGCCGACTTTGATGCCGAAATCCGCCTCCATGCTGCGGATATTGCCCCCCAGGTCACCTGGGGAACCAGCCCGGAAATGGTGGCCGAGATCAGTGCGACGGTGCCTGATCCGGCCCGGGAAGCAGATCCGGTGCGTCGCAAGGGTTGGACGGATGCCATGGCGTATATGGATTTGCAGGCCAATATCCCGCTGTCGGCCATTACCCTGGACAAGGTTTTTATCGGCTCCTGTACCAATGCCCGCATTGAAGATTTGCGTGCGGCGGCGGCCGTTGCCAAAGGGCATCATAAGGCCGCATCGGTGAAGCTGGCGATGGTGGTACCGGGTTCCGGGCTGGTCAAGGCCCAGGCCGAGGCCGAAGGGCTGGATCGGATTTTTAAGGAGGCGGGCTTTGAGTGGCGGGAGCCGGGCTGTTCCATGTGTCTGGCGATGAATGCCGATCGCCTGGAGCCGGGGGAGCGCTGTGCCAGTACCAGTAACCGCAACTTTGAGGGTCGCCAGGGCGCGGGTGGCAGAACCCATCTGGTCAGCCCGGCCATGGCGGCGGCGGCGGCGATTGCCGGTCATTTTGTGGATGTTCGTGACTGGCCCACAAAGTAAACAGCGCATCCGTTCCTGGCTGCTGCGCCTGGCCTTGGGCTTGTGCAGTCTGGGAATGGTGGAAATTGGCATTTTTGCAAGCCTGCGGGGCTGCTCGGCAGAAGTGGCCGCCGTGGAATATCTCGTCAAGAGACAGATGGAGAAATAAATGGAAGCTTTTACGGTATTAGAGGCGCTGGTCGCCCCTCTGGATCGTCCCAATGTGGATACAGACGCCATCATCCCCAAGCAGTTTCTGAAAACCATTGAGCGGCAGGGACTGGGCAAGTATCTTTTTGACGCCTGGCGTTATCTGGAAAAAGACGGAAAGCAGATCAACAATCCCGATTTCATCCTCAATCAGCCCATTTATGCCGATGCCCGGATTTTACTGGCCCGGGAAAATTTCGGCTGTGGTTCCAGTCGCGAACACGCGCCATGGGCACTGGCGGATTATGGTTTTCGCGCCATCATCGCCCCCAGTTTTGCCGACATATTCGCCAACAATTGCGTGCAGAACGGGATTGTGTTGATTCGTTTGCCCGCAGATGTGGTGGATCATCTTTTCCATGAAGTGGCAGCCAATTCCGGGTATCGCCTGCGCATTGATTTGCCGGCCCAGGAGGTGCAGACCATGGGCGATAGCCGTTATACTTTTCCCATGGATGCCGGACACAAGCACAAGTTGCTGCATGGGCTGGATGATATTCAGCTGACCTTGGAGCATGAGGGCGCTATTCGTGCTTATGAAGCAGCGCGCCGGCAAGCAGCACCCTGGTTGTTTCGGGATTGAGTGTAAGGAGATCGGGTTCAAATGGTTGAGAATACAGCGGAAGAAGGTTTGGCACCCATTCGTGCCGATGCCGTTATCATTGAAGGCAAAACCAAGCGGGGCAAGCCCTGCAAGATTATCGACAATACCTGTTTGGTCCCTAGAGCGGCATTACAGGCTTTGCTGGACGACCTGATTGAACAGGAACATTTTGGTCCCTCGGGCTTGAGCATGGCGGGAGGCAACAGCATCCGCATTGGCGCTCCCCAATCTGCCCACGTGCAGCTCGGGGATGATATCTACCGGATGATAGTGGTGGATTATGAGGCGCGTATTGAGGTGTTCTGAAAGCAGACTCAGGGCATCAGGCGTTCAATAGTCCACCCGGAAGGGTGGTTTTCGGAACGCCGATACACAAAACGGTCATGCAGACGATCCCGGCGCCCCTGCCAGAATTCAAAGCGTTCGGGAATCAGGCGATATCCTCCCCAGGCCGGGTTGCGCGGGACATTATCGTCAGGATAGCGCTGCTGTAATGCTACCACCCGGGCTTCCAGATCGGCGCGGCTGGCGATGACCTGGCTCTGGATGGAAGCCGCTGCGGAATAGCGACTGCGGCTGGGGCGTTGCTGGAAATAGCTTTCTGCTGCGGCGTCGTCCAGTGGCTCTACGGCACCGTTGACGCGCACCTGCCGATCATTTTCCGGCCAGTAAAATACCAGTGCGGCATAAGGATTGGCAGCCAGCTCCTGGCCTTTCTGGCTGCGTTGGTCGGTGTACCAGCACAGTCCGGCTTCATCAAAATGCTTGAGCAGCACATAGCGGGCATCCGGGCGTCCCGAGGCATCGGCGGTGGCCAAAACCATGGCCGTTGCATCAAAATTACCCGCGCTTGTCGCCGCTGCCAGCCAGGTAGCCAATTGTTGAAAGGGATTACTATTCAGATCCCGTCGGTGCAGTTCGCCATGGGTGAAATCCCGACGGGTACTGCGATGATCGATTTCACCTTCCATAGTGGCTTTTCCTCATGCGCAACGTCAAAACAGCAGGTAGAAGCCAAGCCCAAAAAATGTTTGGACCTGGGGTGTTCATGTCATGGGCAGGTCAGGCCTTTTTTTCGATGACCCCATCAGGGCTGCCGAATAGCATCACATCGGCACGGCGATGGGCAAAAATGCCATTATCCAGCACCCCGGGAATCAGATTGATGGCCGCCTCCATTTTCACGGGATCGGTAAAATCCAGTCCCGTCACATCAATAATGACGTTGCCATTATCAGTAGTCACCCCATTGCGAAGAGTGGGCGTTCCCCCCAGTTTGACCAGTTGCCGGGCGACAAAACTGCGGGCAAAGGGCAGCACTTCTACGGGCAATGGGAATTTGCCGAGCATGGGTTTGTCCTTGCTGGAATCGGCAATGCAGACAAATAATCGGGCAGCACTGGCCACGATTTTTTCCCGGGTCAGGGCGGCACCGCCACCCTTGATCAGACGAAAATGCGGGTCAGCCTCGTCAGCGCCATCCACATAAACAGGAATATCACCGGTACTGTTGAGATCGAGTACATTCAGACCCTGGGCTTTCAGACGATTTTCCGTGGCGATGCTGGAGGCGACATAACCGTCTACATGAATTTTCGCGGCACCCAGAGCGTCAATGAAAAAATTGGTGGTAGAGCCGGTGCCAACGCCGACGACCATGCCGGGCTGGATGTAGGAGAGGGCAGCTTCGGCTGCCATTTTTTTGAGCGCATCAGCATTCATTGGGTTTTTCCTTGTGAGTCAGTAATAAGTAATCTTTCCATAAAGGCCTCGGTCAGTGCTGGCGCCGAGGCCGGATTCTGACCGCTCAACAACTTTGCACCTTTGACCACATGACTTTGCCAGCATTCCCCGACACTAACGAGGAATCCGGCATTTCTCAAGCGTTGTTCGAGAGTATAAGGCCATCGGCCGGCCAGTGCAGTAGCTGCTTCTTCTGCAGCACTGAAGCAGGTGAGGGCGCAAGCGGTATAGGGTGAAGGAGCATGATCTACCGCCAGCAAGGCGGCACTGCCATGACAAAGGGTGGCCAGAACCTTGTGTTGATCGTGGCAATGGCGGAGCAGGCGGGCCACCTCTGACGATGCTGCCAGATCAACCAGGGGACCATTGCCTCCCGGTATGAATAAGCCGCGCATCTTATCCAGTTGTGCATCCTGCAAGTCTGCCAGGAAAAGGACCGTTTTCAGCTCCGGTATCCGGGAAACTTGTGCCTTCAGCCATGTCGCCTTGGCAATATCGCCCTGAAGGTTGATGGGATCGAGACTGTCCGGGTCGAGTTCCGGGAGATTCCCATCGGGAGTGGCGATATATAAGGTCCAGCCTGACTGCTGGAGGCGCCGCCAGGGGACGATCAGCTCTTCTGCCCAAAAGCCGGTAGGCACGGTCGTGCCATCCAGCAAGGTGAGGATCCTGGCACTACTGAGCAGGAAAAGAATATAGGGGTGATCAAACATGTGAATAGAGTATCACAAACGTTCAGAAAATCTCTAAAAACTTATGTAAGGTTAATGTTGTGCTTTTATAATATAGCCTGACACAAGCGGGCGATTCGAAATATTTTAAAAATACAAAAATATATTTTTTGTTCCGGGTAATGGCTGCAACGAATTCTAATGGGCTTTTATCCGGGAAGAAATTATAAGCTGATGAAGCAATCATTAAACATTATAGTAAGGTTATTTGATGTTTAATTGTTTATATAACTTATTGAATTTAAATATTTTTATATATAATAAGTAAATAAGACTATTATTATATTAAAAATAAAAAATTAAATGTATTCACATCACTAATGATATTTTTATTAACCCAAAAATATTTGTGGGATGGTTCTATTGATTTGCAGACTTCTCTGCACTACTTTTACACCCGAGATTCAAATTAGCATAAAAAGTATAAGTTTGTATGATTTTTCATTTCACCGGCCGCAGTGTTCCGGTTGGTGCGGAAAAAGCTGATTGGATAGTAACCGCTATCTCGTTTTATTGCGGATCAACCGTTGTCCGCCAGGGAGAAAAACACAATGGAAATAAAGTGGAGGAACTGGCTGAAAAATGGGTGGCGCGCTGTAGCGCTGGCACCCGTTTTGCTGCTGTCTGGATGTGCCGGCAACACCTATTGGATATTCGATCCCAAGGGGATCATGGCGAAAACCAACTTGTTTTATATGATCGTGGATGTCGTGATCATGGGCGCCATCGTGGGCCTGACCGCCTTGCTGGTGGTGTGGTTCATGTGGCGTTACAAAAAGGGTAAAAACCGGGGCAAGTATGATCCCCACTGGTCCCATTCCAATACCATTGAGGTGTTTGTCTGGGGTATTCCCATCATTGCTGTGGGTTTCCTGTCCTACTTCGCTGTCAAGGGGACTTTCGAAATCAATCCCTATAATCCAACGGTCATCACCCACCACATGAAGCCCAACGGGGATCCGGTGGAAGTGGATGTCATTGCGACGGACTGGCAATGGTTGTTTGTCTATCCCCAATATCATATGGCTGTCGCCAATGAGCTGGTTCTGCCGGTCCACACGCCGGTTTTCTTCCGTCTGACTTCCAGTGCCGTGACCACCACTTTCTTCATTCCCCAGCTGGTGGGCATGATTGACGTGATGCCCGGAATGCGCACCAAAAATGCCCTCATGAGTGATCATGTTGGTGAATATCAGGGTATTGCTTCAGATTTTGCCGGTGCCGGTACTTCCTGGATGACCTTCAAAACCAAAATGGTCAGCGCCGGAGACTTCTCACAATGGGTACAACAAGTGCAGAAAGCGCCGGGCAGCATGACCTATGCCAGCTTCAACCGTTTCGCGCAGCCATACATCGATGTACATCACCATGTAGTGTACTTCTCAGCGGTGGAGCCCGGACTGTTTGATCATGTCATGGCCGAAGTGATGCGTGGAAAAACCTGGCCATTGCCGCCGATGATGACGGAGAACATGGTCGAATATATGCAAAAACAAGCCGCTGAACATCGCGATTAATTGGAGGATCATCACATGCTCGTAGATTTACCTGGGGGCTGGAGCCCTCTTCTGGGGCGTCTCGCCTGGTCGCAGATTCCCTATGCCAATCCGATCCTGGCACCGCTCTTCGTGGCGGTAGTCATCGGCGCTATCATTCTTCTTGGTCTGATTACTTACTATGGTAAGTGGACCTACCTCTGGAAAGAGTGGTTGACGACGGTTGATCATAAAAAGCTCGGGGTCATGTACATCATTATCGGTCTGGTGATGCTGTTCCGGGGCTTTATTGACGGTCTGATGATTCGCACCCAGCAGGTCTGGGCAGTCGGGCCGCATTCCACCGGAGTATTTGGATCACTGCATGGTTATTTGACGCCCTTTCACTTCGGACAAGTCTATAGTGCTCACGGTCTGATCATGATTCTGCTGGCAGCAACGCCTTTGCTGGTGGGTTTCATGAATATTATCGTGCCGATTCAGGTGGGTGCCCGGGACATGGCCTATCCCTACCTGAATGCACTGGGTCTGTGGATTACGGCTGCTGCGGCTGCCCTGATCATGATTTCCCTGTTTGTCGGTGACTTTGCCCACAATGGCTGGTTTGAATATGCGCCGATTTTTGAGCTGCAATACAGTCCTGGTGTAGGTGTAGATTACTGGATATGGACCCTGCAGTTGGTCGCGCTGGGTACGACCCTGGGTGGTATCAACATCCTGGCGACGGTTATCAAAATGCGGGCGCCCGGTATGACCTGGGGCAAACTGCCGATTTTTGTCTGGGCTTCTCTGTCGGCCAACGTCATCGCTTTGACTTCCTTCCCGGCCTTGCAGGTGGCGTTGGCGCTGGTGGCTGCCGATCGCTATCTGGGCGCGCATTTCTTCACAGCCGGTATGGGCGGCAATTTGATGCTCTATACCAACCTGTTCTGGATCTGGGGTCACCCGGAAGTGTATTTCGTGATTCTGCCGGCCTTCGGCATGATGTCGGAAATTTTCCCGACCTTTTCCGAAAAGCCACTCTTTGGTTACATCACCATGGTACTGGCGAGTATGGCCATTGCCGGTGTTTCTTGGCTGGTATGGTTGCATCACTTCTTCACCATGGGCGCAGGTCCCTATGTCAACACCGCTTTCAGCGTGGCCACCATGCTGGTGGGTATTCCCACGGGTGTGAAGGTATTTAACTGGGCATTTACCATGTACCGGGGGCGTCTGACCTTCAACGCTGCCATGCTCTGGGCGATTGGAGCGCTGTTCCTGCTCCTGATCGGCGGTATGACCGGTATGATGCTGGCGATTCCTGCCATCAATTATATGGTCCATAACAGTGTGTTTGTGGTCGCTCACTTCCACTCCATGTTGCTGGTCATCGTCTATGCCATTTTTGGCTCGGTACTGTACTGGTTCCCGAAAGTATTCGGTTTCAAGCTGGATGAATTCTGGGCCAAAACCATGTTCTGGCTGTTTTCGGCGGGTACGGCGCTGGTGTTTGTGCCTATGTACATGCTCGGTTTCATGGGTATGACCCGGCGTCTGGAATATGTATTCAACACCAGTTGGCAGTCCTACCTCGACGTGATGGAACTGGGTATTGTCGTCTATACCCTCTCGGTATTGGCATTTTTCATCCTGCTCTACGTCAGTATCCGGGATCATGCTAAAAACCGGGTGGGTGCCGATGCCTGGGGAACTTCCCGTTCTCTGGAATGGATGACCCATTCACCCGTGCCGTTTTATAACTTTGCCGTGCTTCCTCATGTCAATGAGCGGGATGAACTGGCCTGGCGTCGTCAGCACGGGATTGATCAGGTCCGTCCCGCCCACTACGACGATATCCACATGCCCAACAACACGGGTGTGGCCATCATCATGGGCGGTCTGACCTTCGTGCTCGGCTTTGCCCTGACCTGGCGGATCTGGTGGCTGTGCATTGTCTCCTTGTTGGCCATCATCCTGTTGATGATTATCCGTTCCTTCAAGGGGGATCCGGGTTACATCATTACTGGTGCGGAATTGCAGCGGATGGAAGAAGAGGCTTATCGCCGTGAAGCGCAGATTGCTGACAGTCATCACAGCCATCCAGTCAGCGGCGGGGTGGTGGGTAATGCCATGGCCTATCAACGTAACGATTCGTCGAAATAAGGATTTTTCGACAGGGTTGAATGGCCTCAAGACGCAGAGGCTGCTGCAATAAGCAGCGTCTGCGTCACCAACGAATCAAGGAGTTTTAACATGAGTGCACACGCCAGTACGGTTGATCCCAAAAAAGCGGAATTGTGGGACACCCATCATCATTCTCATGATGTGATTTCCACCCGCACCCTGGGATACTTTTTATATCTGCTCAGTGACGGCATGCTTTTCGCCACGCTCTTCGCTGCTTATGGCGTATTGAGTTATCAGCACAGCTACTTTGGGGGACCGACCCCCGCTGAATTTGTAAAGCCCTGGTACACCTTTGCTCAGACCATCGCCCTGTTTTTGAGCGTGCTGGCCTATGGTTTTGGCATGAATGCCCTCAAACACAAAAACAAGAGCGGCCTGATCAACGGCATGCTGGCAGCTTTTGTGCTGGGGGTGGTCTTTCTGGTGCTGGATATTCATGACATGAGTCATCTGTACTCCATGGGCATTACCATTGCCAGCAGTGGCGGTATGTCTGCCTTCATGGTGCTGACTCAGGTACATGCCACCCATATTTTCTTCGGACTGATCTGGATTCTGGTGATGATCGCGCAGGTCATGACCAAGGGTTTTACGGAAGAAACGGTGGGGCGTCTGCTGACCTTGCGCATGTTCTGGCATTTGCAGGCAGTGATCTGGGTTTTTGTTTATATCTTTGTTTATTTGTGGGGATACATATCATGAGTCACGGTGCTGCAGATCCGACGATGCATCCGGAAGTGCAATTGTCCACTTCCAAGGGCTACTTTCTGGGTTTTGCCATTTCGGCTTTCCTGATGCTGGTGGCGACTTTCCTGGTGACCTCTCATTCCGTGCCGCCTTTCGGCTTGTTGATGGTGATTTCGGTATGTGCGGGTATTGCGGTGATCGCCCAGATTTATTTCCTGCTGCACATCGATATTTCTGAACACAATATCTGGAACACGGTGGCTCTGGTGCTGTTCATCCCCTTGTTCCTGATTACCATCGGTTTGACCTGGTGGATGTTCTCTCAGTTATATCTGCGGACCATGGATATGTCGGTGATGTCCTCGGTGACGAATCCCGCCGTCCATGCCTCAGCTGCCCCGAAAATGTCGGATATGCCGGGCATGGGTAGCAGCCCGGATTCCGCTAACTAAGGAGTACGAAGATGTCCACGATCCTGGGAGCAAAGCCTGTAAAAGACGTAGAAGCGGATCTTCCCCACGCTGTCGAAGGAGAGCTGACCCCGGCGGTGCGGTTGATAGGCCGGGTGATCACGTTGCTGCTGCTGTTATCGGTAGCGGCGGGGCTGTGGCAGGGAATCAGCAGTCACGGCCTGTTGCACGGGGTGGTGAACGGCCTCAAGGCCAGTGAAGTCGGCTTTGCCATGGTGCTGATTCTGCTGGGCAGCATTGTCGAAGGCTTTGGTTACGGGTTATCCCTGGGCACGAAATGGCCCTACACCCGCAACATTGTAGTGTTGATGGTCCGGGGGGATCCCGAAGCCGCCCACCGGGTGGTTGCCACCCTGGTCGGCCTGGTCGCCCTGGCCCTGGTGATTCTTGCCCCCGGCATCAGCACCATCAGCGGCCTGATCCTGATTGTGGTCACCGCCCTGTTCGGTATGGGCACCCTCTACGTCCTGGCGGGCCGGGCCCCGGCCTTCGTGCACGGCACCCACGGCCTGCTGGCCTACGGGGTATTCCTCATCTACCTCACCGGCCTGGCCTATCCCGGCCTCGACTTCTGGACCTATCTCGGTGCCATGGGTGCGTTGCACGCCCTGCTCCTCGCCGTCTTTCTCGGCGGCATGACCACCGGGCAACGCGGCTTCGGCACCGCCATCGGCGCCTTCGTGCAACCGAAGAAAGCCGCGCACTGGACCGTCGCCGCCCACATCACGGCTGGACTGCTTCTGGTCGCCACCCTGGGCTACCTGATGCCCGCCTATCCCATCGCCTTTTACCTCGCGGTCGGTCAGTTCGCCGTCGGGTTTTTACTTTTTCACGCCGTCAGCCTCAAGCCCAAAGACCCCGGCATCATGGTCGCCTTCCACCAGAGCATGGTATTGCTCATGGCCCTGGCGATCGTCCTGGTCTGGCGCTGAGACACGGTCACAGGAACCTCCATGAAAAGTCACATGATTGCCTCCCCCCCCAACGACCCCGACGGCCTGTTACCCGCCGCCGGCGCTTCCCTCACGGGCACGGTAACCGGCAAGCTGGACCGCCGCAGCGGCAACGGCTTTCAACCCGGTCTTCTGCTCCACGACCTCTGGATACTGGCCAAAGCCCGGGTCGTCTCCCTGCTGGTATTCACCGCCGCCGTCGGCGAGATTCTCGCCCCCCACGCCCTGATCCACTGGCAGGCCGCCCTGGCCGGCCTACTGGGCATCGCCCTCGCCGGAGGGGCCGGAGGGGTGCTCAACCAGATCGTCGAACCCGACCTCGACCAGCACATGCGCCGCACCCTGCACCGGCCCCTGGCCGAAGGCCGCATCAGCCGCCGGGGCGCGATGATCTACGCCATCCTGCTGATGAGTGCCGCCATCACCATTCTCGCCTGGGGCACCAATCCCCTGACCCTGGTCCTCACTCTGGCGGGCACTGTCGGCTACGGTGTCGTCTACACCCTCTACCTCAAGCCCAGCACCCCCTGGAATATTGTCTGGGGTGGCCTGGCCGGCGCCTTACCGCCGCTGATTGGCTGGACCGCCATCACCGGCAGCATCGCCGCCCTCCCGGTGGTACTGGTCCTGCTGGTCTTTGTCTGGACTCCCGCGCACTTCTGGCCCCTAGCCATCAACTGTCGGCGCGACTATGCCAAGGCCTGCATCCCCATGCTGCCCTGCACCCACGGCATCGACCGCACCCGCCAGGAAGTGCTGCATTACGCGGTGCTCACCTGGGCAGTCAGTCTGATCCCGGCATTCCTCACCGGCGACTGGATTTATGGCGGCATCGCCTGGCTCTCGGGGGCCTGGTTTGTGGGTATGGCCCTGCGTCTGAAAGCCCTGCCTGAAGGCCCGGAAATGGACCAATACGCCCGCAGCATGTTCGCTTATTCCATCTCTTACCTGTTTTTGCTTTATACCGGACTGATTCTGGGCCGATTGCTGATCGGGTGATGGCGGGGACAGTGCTCCTGGATCTGTGCCCATCATGGGCCTGTGCAATTAGCGGGACCAAGTCTGACGCGCGCTGTGCCATCTGGACCAGACGATCCTTCAACCGGGAGGCAATCCAGTATGAGAGGGCTAAGCCGGCTCTGGACAACGGCGTAGCAAGCCCATTCTTTTCTGATCATATCTAAAGCAACGTATTGTTTAAAAAAGTAAAAAAATAAGCAGATAGCAATATCAAGAGTTTTTGGGGAGAAATGAGGGTATTCTTGGATGCTGGGCATACAGTTTGCTACAGACTAATTAGTTTATATCTGAAGGCTTCCGTGAAAAGTGCAGGAAAATAATGGTCGAGGTTTTAGAAAGGGGTCCCCAATAATGAAATTTCGTGGAGTAGTCGCACTAGGTGTGAGTCTGTGCGCAAGTATGTGGGTTACAGCAGTGGCAAGTCCGGTTTATGTGGAAAAAGTGGATATGCCTATGCAGGCTACCATGACGGAAGTGAAAAATGTGCTGCATGATGGAGGTTACAAAATTGTACTTCATCTCAATATTCTCAAACTGATTCAATCCCAGCAGAAACAACTCAAAATTCCCGATTTCAATGCCCGCAAGTTTACCGACGTGCAGGCCCTGGTGTTTTGTAATCCCTATGATTTCAGCAAGCTGTTGAATGCGGACTGGCCTGCTGCGGCCGGTTGTCCACTCACGCTGGATGTATTTTCCAAAGGCTCGAACAGTTACATCGTTTATGGATTGCGCGCAGATTTTGCGAATACACCAGCCTCCAGAAAAATTACCCAGTCTTTTGATCAAGCGGTGATCAAAGTGCTTCAGGGAATCCCGATGTCACGACAAATCAGCACAATCCCGGACTTGTCCGGTAAATAATGGAATTGGCTTATGGCTGCAATAAGGAGATGTCAATGGAAAAGATGAAGAGAAGAAAGTTTTTGGGAATATCGGCAGCGGGTGTGGCCGCAGTGGCGGGTTCAGGCGTACTGATGCCTGCCATTGCCAATGCTGCCAATGTGGCAGGCTGGCCTGCGGCGGCATTTGATGCCAAGGCACTTGATGCGGCCATGAAGGACAGCATTGATACGACTTCGGTCAAAGTTTCACCGAAAGTACACCTGACTGCGCCTACCATCGCTGAAAATGGTGCGGCCGTGCCGGTTACCGTCGATGTGGATCATCCCATGACGGCCGATGATTATATCGAATCCGTTTATTTGTATGTGGACCATAATCCCACCCCGCTGGCCAGTGCATTTCACTTTAGCGCGAACAATGGTCAGGCGTACTTCCAGGCACGGATCAAAATGGCCAAGACCGATATGGTGAGAGCTGTCGCCAAAACCAATAAAGGCGTGTTGATGGCGTCCAAGCCTCAGGAAGTCAAAGTCACCATCGGTGGTTGTGGCGGTTAAGGCAAAGTTCCCGGCAATAATGATTTGATGAAGGAGAATTTATCATGGCAGCAATGGGTAACCCGATGGTCCGGATGGCTTCACATGCCAAAAAGGGACAAATTGTAGAAGTGCGTTCTTTGATCATGAATCCGATGACGACCGGACTCAGTAAAAATAAGGCAGGTAAATTGATTCCAGCCCATTTTATTCAGACCGTCACGGTGACTTTCAACAATAAGCCATTATGCAATGTGGATTGGAGTACTGCGATTAGCGCCAATCCTTATCTGGCTTTCAAAATGCGTGCTGAAGAAAGCGGCACCCTGGAAATGACCTGGAAGGACAATACCAACGGTGTCTGGTCCAGCAAGGCATCCATTACCGTGGCATAAGCGCAGTTTTCATAAAATACAGATGCGAGGTGAGTATGAATCTGACACGTAGAGATTTCATGGCCATGATGGGGATTGCAAGTGCAACCGGATTTCTGTCACCGTCCGCTATTGCTTCTTCCTGGGGGTCAGGAAAAGATCCTTACGAAATAGATGATTATGGTAATGTTACATTACTGCATATTACCGATACCCATGCCCAGTTGTTGCCCGTATGGTGGCGGGAGCCGGGTACCAATATCGGGACCCGGAAGCAGAAAGAATGGGGAGTGACCCCGCATCTGGTGGGCAATCACAAGTTGGAGTATTACGGTATCAAGGCCGGTACGCCCGAAGGGTATGCTTTGTCCTGCATGGATTTCGATACCCTCGCCCACAAATATGGCAAAATCGGCGGATATGCCCATATTGCCACCCTGGTCAAGCGTTATCGTGAACAGGTGGGTAAAAAAGCCATTCTGCTGGATGGTGGGGATGCCTGGCAGGGTTCTGCCACCAGTCTATGGACCAAAGCCGAAGACATGGTGGGTGCCCAGAATCTGCTCAAGGAAGATTATTTTGTCGGCCATTGGGAATTTACCTATGGGGCAGATCGGGTCGAGTATCTGCTGAAGCACAAACTCAAGGCCAAGTTTCTTTCCCAGAATGTGTTTACCATTCCCTGGGATGAGCCGGTATTTGATCCCTATGATATTCGGGAAATCAGTGGCCGCAAAGTCGCTATTATTGGCCAGTCCTTTCCTTTTACACCCATCGCCAATCCCGCCTATTTTGTACCGAAGTGGGCTTTTGGCATTCATCCCGGACACATGCAGAAAATGGTTGATGAATGCCGTGAAAAACACCATGCGGATATTGTCGTGGTGCTCTCCCATAACGGGGCTGACGTGGACAAGAAAATGGCCTCACAGGTTAAAGGCATTGATATTATTTTGGGCGGACACACCCATGAAATCATGGGTCCCCGTCCGGTTAAAATCAACAATACCCTGATTATTAACACCAGTACTAACGGCAAGTTCCTGGCTCGTTTTGATCTGGATGTGGGCAAGGGCAAACTCAAGGGCTGGCGTTTCCATTATCTCCCGATCATTTCCAATATGATTCCGGAAGATAAGGAAATGGTGGATTATATTACCAAGGTCCGCGCACCTTACGCCAAGAAACTGGCAGAGCCTTTGGCGGTAACGGAAAGTCTTTTGTATCGCCGCGATAATTTCAATGGCACTTTTGACCAGATTCTCTGCGACGCGCTGCGTGAGGAAATGGATTGTGAAGCTGCCTTCTCTCCGGGCTTCCGCTGGGGTTACTGCAAACTCCCGGGTGAAACCATCACCATGGAAGATGTCATGGGCCAGACGGCCATTACCTATCCCCAGGTGACCGTCACGGAATATACCGGTGCTGAGCTGAAAAATGTCATGGAGCAGGTAGCCGATAATCTCTTCAATCCGAATCCTTATTACATTCAGGGCGGCGACATGATTCGGGTGGGGAATATCCAGTACACCATGGATCCCGGCGAAACCATAGATAAGCGCATCACCGACTTGCGCATCGGCGGGAAAATGGTGCAAGCCAACAAGCGCTACAAGGTGGCGGGTTGGGGTGCCATGCAGCGTGTCGAAGGCACGCCAGTCTGGGATATTTTTGCCAAATGGCTGCGGTCCAAAAAAACCGTTTCGGCCAATTCCCGGGATTTGCCGGTGCTCACCAAAAACATGAAGGGTAATCCCGGCATTGCCTTTCCCAAGGAATATGATCTTTAGGCAGAAGCTGCCGCTCAATCGGGAGACAGAAAAGTGACGCGCACCCTGGCAGATCTCAGCATGTCAGAAAAAATCATGCACACTGGATTTATTTTTCTGGTGGGCTTAGGCCTTCTGGTTGCTGAGGCCTACACCTATGTCACCCATGCCGGGCTGAATGGCAAGCCCGGTATTTCGGTTCAGGATGTGGCCATGTCTTATTACGGCAATCGCAAATCCAGCAAGTTGCAGGAAATGCTCCCGGCCATGATGCCCATGGCCCATGTGCCTGCCAGTGAGCGGCCGAAAATGTTGCAGGCGGTCAATCACTGGATTGCCAACGGGGAAACCCGCAATGACTACGAGCAGGAAGTAAAGCCGTTGATTAATGGTTCCTGTTTGAAATGTCATACCATGGGTATGCCCAATATCGGCAGTTACAAATTGCTCAAGGCCCAGGCGCATGTGGATATGGGTATGCACTATTCGCAGATGCTGATGATGGGCATGATTCATCTGACCACATTAGGTGTTATTTTCTGGATTGCGGGCTGGATTTTCAGTAAAGCGCGATTCCCGCGTATTCCCAAATACCTGATGATAGGCGTGCCATTTTTCGCCTTTTTCCTGGATTTTGCCGGTTGGTTTCTCACCAAGCAGGACCCCAACTGGGTGTGGTTGGTATTGATCGGGGGTATTTTATCCTGCCCATTGGTGCTCATCGGCATGGCCATCAGTCTATATCAAATCTGGTTGTATCCCCGCCAGAAGGAAGTCCAGCTATCGTGAGTAAAGCGCCATGTTAGAAGCCCATGCCCCTGTTTATACAGAGCCATTAAGCATCCGTATAGTTGTCCGGGTGCTGGGTTCCATGCGTTTGGCAGTGCATTTGCTGCTCTTTGTTGCTATTGCTTCCATCATTGGTACGGTTTTACCGCAGCAGGAAGTTTACACGGACTATTCGCACCAGTTCGGTCCATTCTGGTTTACTGTTTTTGGTCATCTGGATTTGTATGATGTGTATCGTTGCGGGTGGTACATGGGGATTGTCGCTTTTTTGATTATCTCCACAACCGTTTGTGTATTGCGTAATGCGCCTCCTATGGTCCGGGAAATGCGTCATGTGCCGTCCAGTCCATCAGCACATTTTTTACAAAAAAGGCCCGAGCACTTCACTTCCACTTCAGCAAAAGCTCACGGCGAAATCCTTCAGTCCGCTGTCGCCGCTTTGCGCGATTTTGGTTATCAGGCCAGGCCTGTCCAGGATAATGCAGGGAAAACACAGCTTTTTGCACAAAAAGGACGATTTTATCGTATTGGTTATCTGTTGACTCATGTCGGTATCATTCTGTTTTGTGTCGGTGCCATCTATAACGCCAATTTGCCACTGAAATGGGCGGAGTGGACGGGAACGGTGCATCCCGAAAAGAATTTTGATCTTCCACTTTCCAAAATTCCCCAGTCCAGTTGGTTGTCTTCGTCAAGTTCGGCATTTCGCGGAATCATCACCATTCCGGTAGGGCAGACCGTCAATGCCATGTTTGAACTGGTGGGCGATGGATTTCTGGTACAACACCTCCCTTTTATGTTGCGCCTGGATGCCTTCAAAGTGACGCATTATTCCAATGGCCTGGCCAAAGATTTTGTTTCGACGGTTTCTCTGTATCACCATGACGGGAAATTGTTCAAAACTGGCATTGTGCGGGTTAACCATCCCATGTCGGTGAGTGGTGTCCAGATTTATCAGTCCAGTTATTCGGATAGTGCCTCGAGATTGCAGCTACACAATTATTTACTGTCCGATCCGGGGTTACCTCCCGCTACCATCAACGCTGCTGTGGGTGAGCACCTGAAAACCTTTGGTTCACAATATGCCATTTCCCTGCGTGATTTCAAAACCCAGAATGTCATTCCGCGTAAGGCGGTGGGGCTTTCTTCGGGTGCGCATCATGGCATGATCAACATGGGCCCAACGGTCAGTTATCTGGTAAATAATGATCGAGACCACACTCAGATACTGATTAAATCCTACATGAAACCCTTCTCACGACATGACGAAGACTATCGCCTGATTGGTTTTCGTGAAATGGGTTCAACGACCTATCATTACCTGACCATTCCTCAGGGTCCCCAACATGGCATTCGCTTGTTCATGACCTATCTGGATGATCTGGAACAGGCCGCACGGCATGGAGAGAACGCTTCAAAAGCCGTTTTTCTCCATAATCTGGATAAAGCACAAGCCCAAACCCGGGTTTTTCTGAATGTGCATGACCGTGATTGGTTTCTCCAGTCGAGCCTGAAAGCCATGCAGGAGTTGCGCGCCTATCCCTTACCCTTTCTGACGGTATTTCATCATTACGATTTGCACTGGTCAGCGGGGCTGGAAATCACCCGGTATCCGGGAATGAAAATCATCTATATCGCCTGTTTTGCCCTGGTTTTCGGGATATTCATTTTGTTTTATGTGCCGCGTCGGCGTATCTGGATTCAGATTGATGAGGATAAGGAAAAAAGCCGAATCAACCTGTTTGCGGATAGTTCGCGGAATGAAGAGGACTTTCATCGGGATATGGAGGATCTGAATGCGCAATTGCAGGAAAAGCTGTAAACAAAAACCTTTTAACCGCGTATGAAAATTTTAACAGGAGGTTGTCATGAAAAAGTCTCAATGGTTAGCCACAGCTGCAATCATTGCTACCGCTGCATTTATGGGAGTGGACACTGCTGCCATGGCCGCACCGATGACTACGGCACAGAATATCGCTGCAGGAAAGTCCATCGCCTTTAACCGGACACAAGGAAACTGTCTGGCTTGTCATGTACTGCCAGGCGGAACGATGGCTGGTAATGTGGGGCCCGATTTATCGGTATTGCCGCTCAAAGCCATCTTCAAAACCAAAGAAAAGCTGGTGGATTTTTTGTATGACCCGGAAAAGGTGATCCCCCATATCAACATGCCCCAGTTTGGTAAAAACAAGGTGCTGACCCATCACCAGATGGAACTGGTGGCGGATTATCTCTGGTCACTCAAGGGCTGATAGGCTATTTCAGAAAAAAGGAGTGCAAACATGAAAAAATTCATTATTGTGGCTGCCGCGCTGAGTCTGGTCGGAATAGCTGGCAGTGCTGAAGCCATCGACTGGTGGAATCTGGGTAATACCAAAGTCGGTCCTGAACAGACCCTCAAGGATTTTCACCAGTATTTCAAGGAACAGTTTCCGAAAATGTCTCTACAGAAATACGCTCTGGGCAGTTATGCTTTCAGCCCGGAAATGTATCAACAATATCAGCAGGCTATTCAATTTAATCCCGGTGACTTGACGCTTAGCCAGGGTAAAACTGCCTGGGATAAAAAATTTCCGGACGGTAAAAGCTATGCCTCCTGTTTTCAGAATGGCGGGAAAGGCGTGGCAGCCAGTTATCCCTATTTTGATAACAAGACCGGGCAGGTGGTCACTACCCAGATGCGCCTGAATAGTTGTCGGGTCGAAAATCATCTGCAACCCCTGAAATATGGCAGCGCCACCATGATCGCTCTGGATACCTACTTTACTTCGCTGTCCAACGGAATGCCGGTGGATATCAAAGTGCAGGGGCCGGGTGCGGTCAAAGCCTTTGAAGAAGGCAAGGCCAATTACTTCATGAAGCGTGGGCAACTCAATTTCAGCTGCGCGACCTGCCATGTGGCCTATGCCGGTAAATATTTGCGCGCCCAGATCATCTCGCCGTTACTGGGACAAAGCGCCCATTATCCGACTTATCGTGCGGCATGGGGGGCGGTCAATACTTTTGAAAAGCGCTTCCAGGGCTGCGATAAAAAAGTGGGTGCTATTCCGCAAAAGCTGGAAAGCGTCAATTATCGTAATCTGGAATATTTTATGTCCTACATCAGTAATGGCATAAAAATCAATGTCCCGGGTTATCGTCCCTGATCATGTATTCATCATGGGAGTCTCATTATGTCTATTGAAACCTCGGAAATACGCCATCTGCTGACCTTTGGCGGAATGCGTGCCGAAGGGCGTCTGGCCGCCCAGCTTTGGGCCGCTTTTCTGACTATCGGCGCTTTTCTGGTCTGGTATCTGTTTAGGGCCGATTTCTGGATGTGGCAGTTTATTGTGCTGGGTCTGTGGTACGCAGGGCTGATGTGGTTTGGTATCCGCTGGCCCGCCTTCCGGATTTTGTTTTTGGTGGTGATTGGCATTGCTGCCATTGGTGTAGGTCTTTATCAATCCGGATACACGGCGGCCAATAGCGCGGCGTTGTATTATGTCTTCCAGAGTACCTCCATGTTTTACTGGATGAGTGCTGCGATCCTGATCAGTGCCATCGGGTATTATCGTTATTTGTTCAGTGGTCACCAGTCGGCAGGAGACTGGGGACATCGCTTTGCCTGGGTCACTGTGGCTCTGGGCTTTGCCGGTTTGGCCATCCGCTGGCAGGAGACCTATATCGGGCACCCCTCCTGGGGACATATCCCGGTGACCAATATGTACGATGCCATGGTGCTGCTCTGCACTACCACGGCACTCTTCTACTTGTATTACGAAGGTCAGGGTAAAAATCGCGGGCTGGGTGCTTTTGCCATGCCCATGATTCTGGTGGCAGATATATTTCTGGTCTGGGTCGGGGTGGCTTATCACCAGAATCAGATTCAGCCGGTGATTCCTGCTCTGCAGAGCTTCTGGATCAAGCTGCATGTGCCCTGCGAGTTTATTGCCTACGCCAACTTTTATTTGGCCGCCATGGTCGGTGTGGCTTATCTGCTCAAGGAAAAGGCCGAACGTACAGGGGGTGCCTTGGTGAGCCGCCTGCCCGACCTGAACAAACTGGAGCGCATCATGGGGTCCATGGTGATGTTCGGTTTTCTGTTTTTTACGGCCGGAACCATTCTGGGTGCGGTATGGGCCGCTAAAGCCTGGGGCGGATTCTGGTCCTGGGACCCCAAGGAAACCTGGGCATTGATTGTCTGGCTCAATTATGCGGCCTATTTACATATGCGCAGTAATAAATCTTTCGGCCAGCATAACAAGGGGCGTAAACTCGCCTGGTGGGCAACGATCAGCCTGATTACGGTCACGTTTTGTTTTATCGGAGTGGATTTGTTTTTGGGCGGGCTTCACTCCTACGCCAAGCTGTAATGTTAGGGTAGTCTTATAAAGGCCTTGTCTTCCGTGGCAAGGTTTTTATAATGCTGATTTTTTTCAATATGTTGTAAAAATAAGCAAAAACAAAGAGCGTAACTATATTATAATAATAAAATATACTTTTTATAATGCATTCATATATTATCGAAGTTATCAAAAATTTCTTTGTTGTTATTAATCGGCGCGTAAGCTATAAAATAGATAACAGTATCCCATGTGGATGAATAAGCATTCATCATGGATTGGATGCTGAGCAATAGTGCTGATAAAAAGAGGTGTCGATATGAATTCACAAACATCAACCAACCAAGCCCGCCTGACGCTGTTTTCCTGGCCGTTACTCGCTGCGCGGGGAGTTGCCGCCTTACTATTCGTGATTGCTTCACTGATTGCTTTTGGTGAAACCATGACTCTGCTGGTATGGTTTTTTGCCATTTATGTGTTTTTTGATGGGGGTTATTCCGCCATTCGCCTCGCCCAGAAGGGCAGTGGTGCCTGTCCCAAGGTATTGATTGCCATCAAGGCAGTCATTGGGATTGCTGCCGGTATTGCGGTTATTGTCCTTTCCCAAAATGCACACTTGCTACCGACATTGCTCACCATTTTTGCCTGGGTAGCCATTGTTGGCGTCATTGAAGGGATATGGGTACTGCGTAATGTCCGCAACAAAGAAGCGGTGATGATCATCGGTTCGACGGCTTATCTGGCTCTTGCGGTAGCGCTGCAATTCATTTTCGCCCTGGCACCCGATGCTGGTCCCTCGGTGTATAACTGGATCATCATCGGATTTTCAGCCGCATTTTCAGCCGCCATGTTTGGTATGGCCTGGGCCATGCGTCGTAATCTGCTGAAAATGGGTGGGGGTACTGCTGCTACAGCTCAGGCCCATTCTGCCTGAACGTCAGAAAAGTATTGACAGATCCCTGTTCGTACATTTCATTCAGTAACCCATCAGTAACCATCTTTACCCAGAGCCGCACCGGATGGTGTGGCTCTCGTTATATACATAATAAAAAACGATAGGGGAAAACCTATGGTATTGAGCAAAGCCACTGAGCAAGCACTGCGCGGTCTGATTTATATTGCCGCACAGCGGCGCGGAGAACCGGTACTGAGCCGGGAAATCGCCGATTATCTGGGCGTTCCCGTTCAATGTATCACCAAAATCATGCGTAATCTGGCCAAACGCGGATTTCTGGAATCTGTCAAAGGCCGGGGTGGGGGCTTTGTCCTCCTGCCCGCTGCAGAAACCTTGAACATCATTGATGTCGTGGAGGCTGTCGAAGGGCATCCGCTGTCGCCCCATTGTGTTCTGGGGCTGAAGGTCTGTGCGGATGAAACCGCTTGCCCCCTGCACCGGCAGTGGGCCGATTTGCGTCGACAGGAGATCGACTGGTTGCGTACCCAGACCATCTGTGAAATGGCCAAGATGTGCTTTTCCAGTATGCAGGTGGCGTGAGTTAAAGATGGACTTTCGCTCAGGGTTGCTCAGGCGTCGCGGCGCACCCGAATGGTCTGGAATTGGCGATAGATGACCTGACCCGGTCCACCACCGGGCTTGCGTTGCACATGGCGGATTTCGGTCCAGTCCACTTCCGCACTCAAGGCCCGCGACTGGCTATATTGCAAGGCCAGACGTGCCGCCGCTGTAATGACGGCTTCCGGAACCGGAATCTGGGCATTGTTGCGGTGTAAAACGACATGACTCCCGCCCAGATCCTGCACATGAAACCAGAGATCCCAGGGCTTGGCATGGCGAAAGGTCAGGCGATCGTTTTCGCGGGCATTATTTCCCCAGAGGATGCTGAAACCGGCTACGACCGTCTGATGAAATGTTTCTGTAGATATCCGCGAAGTCCGCTCCAGGGTTTTCTGCGGCGACAGGGTATAGGAATGCTGACGAGTCTCCTGCAGTTGGGATAATACCTCCATCCCCTTTTTCCTTAACGCTTCGAGCAGTTTTTCGCTATCCTCCAGGCGCTGGTGAATTTTCTGAATGGCCCGCTGGCTTTTCAGGGCTTTTTGCATGTATTGCTGAGCCTGTTGATGCAGGGGTTTGCCGGGTGTGACTGCGATTTTCAGCGCAAGGCCATCCGGATGGGTATGGTCTGTCGCCTGAATCGAAGATTTTCGGCAGATGGTATCGGGCAGGGCAAAAAGGGCAAAGGCGAGCGTCCGGTAATGCTCGGGGGCTTCCCATTGCTGCAGATCCATACGCATTTTGTAGATGAGTTTCTCCAGACGTTTTTTTTCAGCCGACAGGGCTTGCTCGGCCGCTGAAGGGGCTGGGGCAACTGCAGCCAGTGGCATCTGGAGTGCTGTTTCTGGCGGAATGGCCTCCATAGGCGGCGCGTCCGGCAAGCGAACTGGATACACCAGTGGCTGCGGGGGGGCGGTTTGCCACCAGGAAGCCGTGGCATTGCGGGCAGCCCATTGCTCCTGCACAAAAGCCTGTGCTGAAGGGGTAGAGGGACGGTAGCGTGGTGCCATAAGCTGCAAGCACTGCGCTGGATCAGATAGGGCTTCGGCAAAAAGACGGGCTGGTGCTGGTGCTTGGTACCTGATACCCGGCAAAAAGCGCTGCGCTGCAGCAGCGTCAAGACTATCCCAGCGCATGGCCCAGCGGATTTTTTCCTCGGCATCGAGCAGGGCGAGATTGCCCCGGCCACCAAAACACTCGGCAATCAGACTCCACTGATCGACCCTTTTGCTGATATGGACCCGGCTGAAATCCAGGCGCACAATCCGATCCGCCCAGGGTACCTTGATATGGGTTATGGCAAAGCCCTTGAGGCGTTGCTGGAGCATCTGGCCACCCGCAGCGGGATCCTGAAAGACCTTGCTCTCAGTTGTCAGCCACAGCCCCAAGGGTGCGCGCTGGACGATGCAGGCCAGCGTCTGTCTACCGCTATGCAGATATAGACCACCTGCTACTACGGAGATTTTCTGGACGTTTTGTCCCGCCAGTTGCTGCTGGAAAAACTGTGCAGCGGCAGCAAGCTGAAGCGTATCCATGAGCGACGCTTCAGCGCCGGATCAGGGGATCGGTCACGGCTCCCGTACCGTGCAGCAGGTTCATCAGGCTCTCCAGAGCCTCTGCCGGTGCTTGCCGGGCATGATTCACCACGCAATCCGGATCTTCGGGTTCTTCATAGGGGTCATCGACGCCCGTAAATCCGGTGATCTCTCCGCGCAGAGCCTTGGCATAAAGCCCTTTGGGATCGCGTTCGGCGCAGACCGCGAGGGAGGTCGCCACATGCACTTCCAGAAAAAGTCCCCCGGCTTCTTCCACCAGGCGGCGGGCTTCGGCCCGTGCCTGACGGTACGGAGAAATGGCGGCGACTACGGCAATGCCGCCATGGCGGGCCACCAGGCTGGCCACAAAGCCAATGCGACGGATGTTTTCGTCCCGGTCTTCGCGGCTGAAGCTCAAGCCCTTGGACAGGAAACGGCGGATGATGTCGCCATCCAGCAAGGTTACGGCACGCTCGTCTTCGGCTTCCAGCTGGCGCACCAGCATTCCGGCCAGCGTGCTTTTGCCACTGGCAGATAATCCGGTAAACCAGATGACCAGACCGCGTCGGTCGGCGCCGCGATAGGCCTGACGCAGTATCCGGATGACCTCCGGCGGGGAAAACCATTCCGGAATATCTTCCCGGTTGGCCAGGCGCCGGCGGAGTTCTGTACCGGAAATGCCTGCCAGGGCTTCGCCATTGGCTGCACCGACCGGCACATATTGCTGGCGGACCGGAGAGTAGGCATATTCCGGCAGAAAAATTCCGATAATCCCCATTTCTTGCGCGTGTTGGGCAAAGAGTTCCTGGGCGGCGAAGGCGGGATAAAACAAACCGCCGCTGCTGGCGCCGGGATCGGCATGGCCGCGTCCGACAATAAAATGGGTCGCTCCAAAGTTGCGGCGAATCAGGGCATGCCAGAGCGCTTCGCGGGGGCCAGCCATGCGCATAGCCAGAGGCAGGGGAGACAGGAGCGCCTGACCCTGTGGATAATGATCCAGTACCGCGCGATATACCCGCATCCGGTAAGCGGCCTCAATATCGCCGGGCTTGGTCGGACCAATGGCCGGATGCAGCAGGAGTCTGGCCCCAGCGCCCGCCTGCTCCAGGCCGGCCTGGGTAACGGCAATATGGGCACGGTGCAGCGGATTGCGGGTTTGAAAGGCTACTACCGGATGCTGCCCGGACCAGTGCTCGCGCAGTTGTGCGGGGGTGCGATATTCCGGGGGAAATTCCACCGCCGCAGCGCGGCTGAGACTATGGGTGTCCCAGACGCTAACGCTGCCGCCCACATACCAGGAACCCCGAGCCAGCAGTTCCGCCACCCCGGGATGGGTACTGTCGGTGCTGCCATAAACCGCTACGGCCTCCTGCATTTTGTCAGGCTGATACAGGTCAGTCACAGTCAGGGCCGCCAGGGGCGTTCCGTCACTGCGCTCCAGGCGCAGACAGTCTCCCGGGTGCAAGGATTTGCCCAGCGCGTCACTCACATCCAAAACAATGGGAATGGGCCAGAGAGTTCCATCGGTCAGGCGCATGGACTGCAGCACCGATTCCCAGTCGGCCTGGGTCAAAAAGCCGGTCAAGGGCGCAAAGGCCCCCGTCAACAGCAGTTCCAGGTCGCAACGCTGGCGTTGCGTCAAAACATGGACAGCAGCATCTTTCATAAGCCGTGCTTCAAGCCTCAATAGGGAAAACGGGCAGGTGAGCCAGGGCGATAACCTCCGCCCATTGCTCGGGATCACCTTCAGTGCAAATGGCAGCAACGGCAGCGACTTCGGCCTCGGCTTCGGCCATCAGAATGCGCATGGCCGCCAGGGTGGATCCGGTACTGACCACATCATCCACCAGAGCCACCTTTTTGCCCTGAATAGCGGTGCGGTCCTTGGCATCCAGATAGAGGGTCTGGGTTTTGCCGGTGGTGATGGACAGTGTCTCAGTGGACAAGGCTTCGCCCATGTAGGATTTGTAATTTTTGCGCAATACCACATAAGGTCGCGCACTATGTACGGACAGGGCATAGGCCAGTGGAATGCTCTTGGCCTCGGCGGTGACAATGACATCAAAGGCAATATCCGCCATGCGCTGCTGGAGGGCGGTGGCGGCGGCCTCGGTGAGTTCGGTATCGCCGAGAATATTCAGTACGGCAATGGCCAGGTCCGGTTGCACCTTGAAAAGAGGAAGATCCCGCTGCACGCCGTTAATCTGGAGGGGATGGCTACGGGGGGACAAATGTGTGGGGTTCATGAAAGCTCCTTTTGCGGCATTTTGCCACAGGTGGAGGGGGGTGGGTAGCTTTATGCGCTGTTCTTGGAGCTGGATGCGCTCAAATGGCTTGGCTTCGCGGCCGTGGACTGCGCCAGTTCAGGCATCCGATTCCTCACTGTCGCTTCTGTCATCGTAGCCTGGCTCTGCGGCGCTGGCGAAAGACCGCAGCCAGGGTTCGAGGTGGGCGATGGCAAAGGTGCCCGACTCGAACATCTGCATCATCTCGGCATAGATCTGCAGCGGCGCACGTTGCAGTCGCCAGCCATTGATGCGCAGGAATACGTCGGCCGTCGCAAAGGCAATGCGCTTGTTCCCGTCCACAAATGGGTGGTTGATTGCGAGGCTTTCCAGCAGGGCAGCAGCCTCAGCCACGATGTCGTCGTAATAGCCGGTCTGCGGGCGGAACAGTGCGGCCTCCAGTGCCCCTGGGTCACGCAGACCCGGCGCGCCGCCATATCGCTGCATCAGCAACCTGTGCATGCCGAGCACATCGGCCAAGCTCAGGTAATCGTGCGGCACGGCTTACTTGGCCAGTTCGCGGTAGAGGCTGTCGAACTCATCAAGGCTGGATGCGAAAGAAGCCATCACATGGCGGCGGGGGCGCTCCTTCTGCTGCCGGTCGATGTAGTCGCGCAGGGCATCATCGAGCACCGCCTGGAACTGGCGGCCCTGGCTTTCTGCGATCTGGCGCAGCGCTGCCAGCACCTCGGGTGCGGCCTGGGAAGAAAACTTTTCGCGGACAGTGGTCGTCATGGCCATCTCCATCATGATGAATCTTGATATTTCATGATATAGCAAGATGGGAATGTTTGCCACCGAGTGAATGGCGTTTGATGACTAACCGCGTCACAAATGGTCGAAACCCCTGTGGCGCGGGGTGCTGCTGGTGTTTCTCACCGAGAGAGCAGTTCAACGTAGGCCTGGTAGCTGTAACTCCGGTTCTTCTTCTGTCCGGTCATCTCCGTTACAACGCCCAGATCCTCCAGAACTTTTACGGCCGCCGTTGCTGTGGGAAAGCTGGTGTCCAGTTGCTGCCTCACGCGCTCAATGGTGAAGCGCGGTATCATTGGCAACATCTCGAACAGCCGGTAGCTGGCCGGACCTGCCTTGGCGGATTGCAGCAAGCGCCTGCGATCTGTAGCCACCAGACTGGCGACCTCGATGATGTTTTTTTCCGCATCGCCAGCGGCTGTAGCGACACCCTCTAGAAAGAAGATCACCCAAGACTCCCAATCCCCATCTGTGCGGATAGCTGACAGGCGACGGTAGTACTCAGCTTGGTGTTGTTTGAGGTAGCCGCTAAAGTACATCAAAGGCTCGGACAGTATCCCCCAGTGTTCAACCAGCACCGCGATCAGGAGGCGGCCAATGCGCCCGTTGCCGTCAAGAAACGGATGGATGGTTTCAAACTGCGCGTGAATGAGCGCTACCTTGACCATCGGTGGCAGCTCCTTCTCTTCGTCATGGATGAAGCGCTCCATGTCGGTCAGCAGGGTTGATATATGCTCCGGCGGCGGCGGTACGAAAACCGCATTGCCGGGCCGTGTGCCACCAATCCAGTTTTGCGACCGACGCAACTCCCCGGGTTGTTTGCCCGCGCCGCGCGCTCCATCCAGCAGGCGTCGATGTGCCTCGCACAATAGCCGTACGCTGATGGGCAGTCCTTTCGGATCGCGCAGTTGCTCCTGTGTCCAGCGGAAGGCACGCAGGTAGTTGATCACTTCTTCCACGTCGTCGGTGTTGCTGACTTTGAAACCTGCTTCTTCATCGAACAAGTCGGTCAGCGTGGCCTGCGTGCCCTCGATCTGTGACGTAAGCAGGGCTTCTTTGCGGATAGCACTATACAAGAGCCAATCAACCGAAGGCACCAAGCCGGAAACGCCCGCCAAACGTGCCAGCGCCAGTTCTGCCTGCCGATTGAGGTCAGTGAACACCTCGGGTGACAGGGCCGGCTCAGCTGGCGGCAAGGCGTGGGGTACGAAGGCACGCACCGACTCGTCCAGTGTCGTGGAAATTGAGTAGGTCCCAGTGATGCGTGTCATTGAAAGCTGTCTTTAGTAGAGCGTTATCAAATTAAAGCATTCTTTAGTGTGAATGACAACGATTAAAGACTGCTTTCATTGCCTCATAGTGAATCATTTTGTCCGACTTAGGACAAAGGACTACGCCACAAGTATGGGCTCAGAGAGTTTGCGTGGTGCTACGTTACCAGACCCAACCCGTATTGGATTTTTGGCATAAAGACAGATCTGGAGCCGGAAACGCTGAAAACCGGGAGTTTCTGCAGATGGCCACGCGCAGCACAGGTGGCCCGAACCCCGCGTGGTGCCGGGATTTCGGGCAAGAAAATGCCCGGGATTATCCGGGCCCTTCAATCTGGTGGCGGACGGTTGACCATGTGCTGACTGGCCTCCCGAGCTTATGAGCACTTCTGCGGGCGTGAGCGGGTGCAATCAGGCTTTTCGTTTCAGCCGCTCCACTTCGGCGCGGAAGGCCGGGGTCAGGTCTGCGATCAGGGATTCGATGTCGCGCACCTGATGTTGAACCGTCAGCACGGCGATGCCTTGCGGCACGAGGTCATAAATGACGAAGTGCTGCCGCGCAGTAACCATCAGAAACGGCGCCGAACGGTACTGCCGCAAGCGGTCCTTCTCCGGGTTGGCGGCAGCAACGCCCATGACCGCGTACAGATCGGCGAGGTACTGGTCGGCAACGTCTTCGCCCCATTCACGGCGTGACCGCGTGTGGATGCGGCGTAAATCCAGCGCCGCATTGCGGGTCAGCAGGAACGTGGCGGGCGATGGCACTTCATTGCCAGCCATCGGCTTCCTTGCGGTCGAGCACCGCCATGTCGGTCTTGAAGTCACCACTGGATGCGAAGACACGGCCCGCCGCCAAGTCTCGATAACCAACGAGGATGGCGTCCTGCACAAACTGGCCGTCGCGCCGTTCCATGTCGCGGCGGATCAGGTCGCGCACGTATTCGCTGGGCGTTTCGTAAAGCCCCGCTTCGCCGACCATTCGATCCACGAATTCAGCCAAGGGTTGCGACAGGCGGGCGTTGATGCGTTCAGACATAGGAACCTCCCGGAGCGATCAGATAGCAGCATTGTCGCACCAATGGCTGCATCTGTCGCAACTATAGCGCACGCAGAAGACGGGCACCAGTACTGGCACCTAATTTCGCTCATTTCGCCCCGAGGAATCACGGGCAATCCGTTGTCGAGACACAAATTTCGCTGATTTCGCCAAGTTCGAGCTGCTTCTCGATGCGATACCCCATCGCCCGGTAGCCCCGTTGCCGCTAATCCCACATCCGCAGCAAGACCGGATGGCCGGTGTCCACGAAATCAATGATTCGCACATCGGTCTTGCTGGCGTGCGCCCGGTGTAGACGCCCAGCGTACTGTTGCAGCGTGCCCTTCCACGAGACGGGCATCGCAAGCACCAAGGTATCCAGCGGCGGGTGGTCGAAGCCCTCGCCGACCAGCTTGCCGATGGACAGGAGAACGCGCGGTGCATCGGGCGGCAGCGCATCGAGGTCTGCCACCAGCGCCGCTCGCTGCTTCCTGGACATTCGACCATGCAACACGAAAGGCACCGGTTCCAGCCCATCGAGGGTCGCTTTGATCGCATCCAGGTGTTCCGTGTGTCAAACAGCGTTTAAAAATGCCAGCCACCCCCAGGTTTTTCTGGCTGATGTGGTCACTGAGGATGGGCACGAGGGTCTGCACATTGGTGTCAAAGCTGTGCCGCCACATGGCCTGCAGCTTTTTCAACGCGTTTTCATTCCGGTAGCTGCTGCCGTCCCAGTCGATGACCATCATCGCCACGTCACCGTCGTCGGCCAGCATACACAGCAAGGCGTCATCGGCGTCCTTGTCGAGCGAGGCCTTGAGCTCGTCCTCAAAGTCGGCCAGAACTTCCACGTACAGATCGATGCTCAGTGGGCTCTGCCCAGACAGCGCAGACTGCAGATCAGCGACGATTTTCTTCTGGTTGGTCATCGTCGACATTTTCGCTGCAAGGGTCCTGCTTGCCCGAAGCCGACCGAATGGGGCCACCCAGTGGGAGGTCGTGACGGGGTTTGATACTTGACCGGTGGTCTTAGTTTACGATGAGCCTGTGCGCGTAAGTGGTTGATTTTGATAGGCCACGATCTGCGCCTACCCGCAGGCCAAACGGAGAACAGAGACGGCTCTGCCAGAGAAAGTGGCCGATTTCGGGCGTTTCGACTGGTGATCACGCGCAGCACAGGTGGCTCGAACCCCGCGTGGCGCCGGGATTTCAGGCAAAAAAATGCCCGGGATTATCCGGGCCCTTGTGTGTGGTGGTGGATTCTACCAGAACCTTGAACCGCTTATCTTCAACGATGCCGAAACGTCCCCATAGAAGTGGGCATCGGCGCGCTGGGCAGGGACATATGCGTGACCCGCTCATGCTCGCATTGCGCTGAGACTGCACGGAGGCCTTGCGGAGGACTTGGCTTCGTGGTCGACGTCACGCCTGAATGCGGTGCCTTCAACCACAAACGGAGTCAAGCATGCAGAAGATGATGATGAACGAAAACGAGCTGGCCTCGCGCTGGAACATCAGCCCCAAAACCCTTCAACGCTGGCGCAGCGAGGGACGCGGCCCCCGATTCATGAAAATGTCCAAGCGCGTCGTGTACCCCATTGACGAGGTCTTCGACTTCGAGTCCCAAGCCCTCCGGTCAGCGACGTGGGAGAGCGCCTCCGACGTCGTCCTCCCGAATGGCTCGAAGTTGGTTGATGCTCGCGAGATTTCGTATGTGACCGGACTGCCCCTCTACATCTTCACGCAAAGGCAGATGCGAGAGGCGTTGGGCATCCCGCATCGTCGGGTTCAGAAGCTCATCCGATTTGACCGCGACGAGGTCATGGTATGGGCCAAGCGTTGGTTGCAGGATGCCCAAGATCAGGGCATCGATGTGAAGGCTGATCCCGCAAGCCAGCGCAGATCGTTGCTGCATGCCTTGGCATCGCTGCCAGTCTGACCGTTGCATCCGCGCCACCGGCCTACCGGCCCGCCAGCTCGTAGCCGGTGCTGCGCCCCCCACCAGGCGACTTCTTCAGCACACCCAGTTCCAACAGTTGGGTGATGTCGCGCAGCGCGGTGTCGGGCGAGCACTTGGCGATGGTCGCCCACTTGCTGCTGGTGAGCTTACCCTCGAAGCCGTCGAGCAGGCGGTTGAGCAGTTTCACCTGCCGCTCGTTCAGCGGCGTGCCTGCCCAGCGTTGCCAGAAGCGGGCCTTGACCAGCACGGCGTCCAGCGTCGACTGCGCGCTGGTGACGGCACGCCCGAGCGTGTCGAGGAACCATGACAGCCAGCCGGTGACATCGAGTGTGCCCTTCTGCGTGCGCTCCAGCACGTCGTAGTAGTCCTTGCGCTCGCGCTGGATCTGCGCCGACAGGCTGTAGAAGCGTTGCGGACTGCCGTCGGCGCGGGCCAGGAACAGATCACCCACGGCGCGGGCGATGCGTCCGTTGCCATCGTCGAAGGGGTGCAGCGTGACGAACCACAGATGCGCCAGCCCCGCCTTGATGAGCGCAGGCTCGCCGGTGTCCGCGTTGGCCCACGCCAGAAACCGCGCCGTCTCGACGGGCAGCACATCGGCGGGCGG
>NZ_JABBOU010000026.1 GCF_018853465.1 Acidithiobacillus montserratensis | reverse complement strand
GCCATAAATTCCGGCCTTGGCATCATTCATGTTCAGGCGATCATAACGCAGGGCCAGTTCCCAGGCACCACCGGGGCCAATGTCCTTGAGATAATGAAATTCACCAATCTTGGGTTTGAAGTTACGGGATTGTCCCGTGAGAATATAACTGGCCTGCACGTAATAGCCATTGAAACTTGCCGTGGGTAACCCATTGCGCCGGGAAACATTGGCCCCGACAAAGGCACCTTCAATGGAGAAAGGTCCTGCCACGGCCGCCGTTTCCAGCGTATATTGAAACTGGGAACTGGGATTGCTGACGTAGGTTTCCAACAGTTTGGTGCCCGCTACACTGGTTTCCGGACGGGTAGAATACAAGGCCGCCTTGTTTTGCTCGCCAAAGCCTGTGTAATTCAGGTTGGCACCAAAATACAGATCACTGCCCTCACTATGCACCGGAACATAGGTGGCACGACCACTGATAGTATAAATGCCGCTCTGATTGGTATGGCTGGTTTTGGTAGCCAGAGCCGTCGTTTTATTGGTTCCACTGCGGACAATACCGCTATAGCTGGTGACCTGCTTTTCATCCAGGGCATTCATGAACCCGCCTAGACCCAGCATCCAGTTATCTCCATGGGTGGTAAACTTCAGACCCATACGCCGGTCTCCATAGGCATCCAGGGCTTCCAGCAAGGGACGTTCCATCATGACGTTATCATTGGAACTGTTGAGCTGATCCATACTGAAAAAGGTTTTGGATTGACCCAGGGTAATCACCGAATTGGGGAGCCCTAAATAGGTGAAATAGCCATCCTTGAAACCGGCTGCGCCTGAATCCGTAAATTCATACTGGAATTTGAAACCCCATTCCCGGGCAATATTGCCACTGGTAAAAATACGTGCCCGCCGGAATTTGGCCCCTGCGGAACCTTCAATGGGATTATTGAAATAAGTCGCATAATCCGCCTGAATGCGCCCGCCCAGACTCAGGTTGAAATCATCATTTTTTTCCTTGGCCAGGCTGGAACTCAGCAGCGACTTATCATCAGCATGCGCCAATGGACTCAGGGCCAAAGCTGACAACATGGATAAAAACCACACTTTTTTCTTCATTTCTACACTCCCTCTCAGTTGAACACTGACAAGAGCGCAAAACAAAGATATATCCTCCTGAAAACTCAGGGGGATAGAGGGTTGGCCACGCTCTTGGCACTGTCTTTTATTAAATTATGGTGGTGAGCATACTCGCGTTATGTGACACTATGATGACACTAAGATGAACTTTTTGTGACAATCTCTAAAAATATATACAGAATTAAGTCGTAGATTATCTTGCAGAAAGCAGGGATCGTGGGACAATGAAGACTGCCTCATTTTTTCGGATCGTTTATCGTCATGCCCATTGAAATCCGCCACATGCGCACCATCGAAGCGGTCGCCCAATTCGGGAGCCTGGCCGCTGCTGCACAGCGTCTGCACCTGACCCAGTCCGCCTTGTCTCACCAACTACGCGGCCTGGAGGCAGAATTCGGCGTGCATCTTCTGGATCGCGAAAGGGGCAGTCAGTTACGGCTGAGTCCGGCGGGTGAAGAATTGCTGGCGGCCGCGCGGGAAGTGCTGCCCAGGGTGCGCCAACTCCAGGAAGAACTTCAGCGCCGGGCCCTGGGCAACAGTGGCCGCCTGCGGATTGCGGTAGAATGCCACACCTGTTTTGACTGGCTGACCCCGGCCATGGATCGCTTTCGGGAAAACTGGGCGGACGTGGAAATGGATCTCGTGTCGGGATTCCAGCAGGATCCTCTCCCTCTACTGCAAAGCCATCAGGCGGATCTGACCGTGCTCAGCACTCCTGACGCTATGGCGGCGGATATCGTTCTCCACCCCCTTTTCGCCTATGAGGTGCTGGCACTGGTCAATCCCCGCCACCCTCTGGCCGGTCGGGTGTTTCTGGAACCCGAGGACTTCCTCGAAGAGACCCTGATTACCTATCCCGTGGAGGATCGCCGTCTGGATCTGTTCCGGGAGTTTCTGCAACCCGCCGGGATTCAGCCCTGGCGACGGCGCCATGCCGAACTGACCGTCATCATTTTGCAACTGGTGGCCTCGGGACAAGGGATTGCTGCCCTGCCCGCCTGGGCAGTAGGTAATTATGGAGACAAGGGCTATGTCCGTGCCCTGCCCCTCGGTCCACAGGGACTCTGGCAGACCCTGCAGGCCGCGACCACGGCAGAACAGGCCGAACAGCCACACATGCAGGCCTTTCTGACCGAAGTGCGGGCCAGCGTGGCGGCCAATCTCCCTGGAGTAAAAGATATTCAGGGAGTATGATCTGCAAGTGCTGTTTGCCAGATAGGGGCTTTCGCCATGTCATCTGCTCTTGAACAAAAAATCATTTTCGATGCCGATCTTATCCGCCGCTACGACCAGGCAGGGCCGCGTTACACTTCCTATCCTACGGCACCGCATTTTCACAGCGACTTTGGCGAAAAGCAGCTCATTCAGGCATTGCAGGGCTCCAACGCACAGGCCCGGCCCCTGTCCCTGTATTTTCACATTCCCTTTTGTGAAAACCTCTGTTTTTATTGTGCCTGCACCAAGGTCGTTACCCGTCATCACGAATGGGGTAGCCCCTATGTGGCGCGCCTCGACCAAGAAATGGCCTTGTATTTAAGCTACCTGGATTCCAGCAGACCCGTTGAGCAACTGCATTTTGGCGGGGGAACCCCGACTTTTTTGCGTCAACCGGACTTGCGTAGGTTGCTGGAAAGTATTCACCATCATTTTCAGCTTCTGGCTGATGATCAGGGCGAATATGGTATCGAAATCGACCCTCGTGCTCTGGAACCGGGCACGCTTTCCTTATTGAGAGATTTTGGATTCAACCGGATCAGCATCGGGGTGCAGGATCTCGATTCAGCCGTGCAAAAAGCTGTGCATCGCGAGCAAAGTCTGGAGCTGACCGCCACCGTCATTGCCGAAGCCCGTTCCCTGGGTTTTCGTTCGGTGAGTCTGGATCTGATTTATGGCTTGCCCCTGCAAACACCAGAACGTTTTGCCGCCACCCTGGACGCGGTCATCGCCCTGCGTCCCGATCGACTGTCGGTGTTCAATTACGCCCATCTCCCCGAATGTTTTCCCGCGCAAAAACGGATTCTCGATGGGGATATTCCTGCTCCCGAAAACAAGCTGCGCATTCTGGCGGAAAGCATTGCCACACTGCAGGAGGCGGGGTACGTGTACATCGGCATGGATCATTTCGCCCTGCCCGAGGACGAACTGACCCTGGCGCAACGGGAGGGAAGTCTATATCGCAATTTTCAGGGCTATTCCACCCACGCGGGGAGTGACCTGCTGGCCTTCGGCATGAGCGCCATCGCCATGATCGGCTCGACTTACAGTCAGAATATCAAGGAGCTGGATGCCTGGGGAGCGCGTCTGGACCAGGGGCACCTGCCGGTGGAAAGAGGTGTTCAACTCAGCACTGAAGACCTTTTGCGGCGCCATGTCATCAACCGCCTGACCTGCGATTTCCGTCTGGATTTTAACCGGTTACAGCAGCAATATGGTATAGATTTCCACACGCACTTCCGCGACTGCCTGCCCGCACTGGAAAGGCTGAAAAAAGACGGGCTGATTCAGATGGATTCGGATAATCTGCAGGTAACACCCCGGGGTCGCCTGCTGATTCGTCACGTCTGTATGGTTTTTGATGCCTACCTCCCGCACAAGGCGGTTCACTACTCCCGCGTTATATAGCTGCTCGCAGATGGCGCATCATTCGCAAATCGGTATAATCTGATGGCTACAGGGATGCGTTGGCGCCTGTATCCGAAGATCAGGAGTGGTTCTGAAAAAACGCTTGCCAGCGCTCGGCTTCAAAGCCCAACAGACCCTGCTCCGCGCGGATGAGAATGGGGCGGCGGATCATGCTGGGGTGAGCCATCATCAAGGCAAAAGCACTTTCCGCGTCCGGGCAGTCCCGGTCAGTCTCCGGCAAGCGGCGCCAGGTTGTCCCCTTGCGGTTGATCAGTGCCTCCCAGCCCCACAAATCCACCCAGAGCTGCAAATCAGCCAGGGCCACACCTGACTTTTTGTAATCATGAAAATTGTAAGGCAAACTCTGCGCATCCAGCCAGGCACAAGCCTTTTTCATGGTGTCACAGTTGCGAATGCCGTAAATATGTATGGTCATGCAGTTTCTCTCTTGCGCAGAATGAGTACTTTGAAGCTTTCCCCCATCTCCTGGGGTAGAGTCAGACGCTTGATTTCGTTATTAAGGGCCAAAAGGCCTGGAGCATCCAGTCCGGCGGCCAGCCCGGCATACACTTCAGCCAAGCCGTGCTCCACCAGAAAACGCGCCAGGTTGCCGTAAAATTGCACTTCCAGCCCCAGATCCGGCGTCACTTCCAGCAAGGCGCTGAAATTGACATGGGCGGTCAGATCACATAAGCCGGGCCAATAAAATGGATCCTCCAGCCAGTGCTGACGGTAATACGCCCGCAAACTGCCCGATTGGCGTTGCGGATGATAATATTCTCCTGCTTCCTGACCGTAATCAATCAAGATCAACGCGCCTGCCTGCAGGCAGGTAGCTACTTCCCGCAGCCAGGCACTGGCCAGGGGATGCAGTTCGGTCCGGTAGTTTGCGGGGCATTGTTCCAGCAGCGGCTTGAGGCGATCATCCAGCACATAGGTACCCGGCATCCAGTCCCAGTCCAGTTTTTCTCCGTTCCAGCATACGCCGCGCTCGCGCCATAGACCCCCGGCATCGCGTTCCACGACCTGCACGGGCATGGCGTCCAGCACTTCATTGGCCAGCATCACCCCGCGCCACTGTTCGGGAAGCTGCTGCAGATGGCGCAGCCCGGGCAGGGCTGTCCGTTGCTGTTCCTGCAGATCCGGACTCAGCTCCAGAATGGTATAGGGCTGTTCCGGCAGACATTGATGGATCTGCTGCGCCAAAGCGCCCCGACCCGCGCCGAATTCGAGAATCCCATCACTGTTGGTCACAGTCGGCAGGACTTCGGCCAGGACACGCGCCAACACTCTGGCCAACACAGCACCCATCTCCGGAGCAGTGATAAAATCCCCGTCCGCGCCCAGACGATTTTGCCCCGCCATGTAATAGCCCAGGCCGGGGGTATACAAAGCCATGTCCATGTAGTGGCGGAAAGAAATGACCCCACCAGCCTCCGCAATGGCCGCACGTATCCGTTCCAGCAATATGGCAGAATGGGCTTGGGCTGCAGCGTCCGGAAGCGGCAGTTCGACCTTGCGCCCCCCTCGGGAATAGGTTAAAAAATCGGGACGCTCTATGCGCATGGAACCCTCTTGAAAGCATCTGAAAAAGTGGTTTTGATCACTGGCGCCGCCCGCAGGGTTGGTGCCGCTATCGCCCGACATCTGGCGGCCAGGGGCTGCCATCTGGTCCTGCATTATAGGCGATCCCGGACGGAGGCCGAAGCCCTGGCCGCCGCACTCAGGGAGCAATATGGCCGTGAATGTCTGCTGGTTGAGGGCGATCTGACCGATGCCAGCTTCCCCGCCGAGCTGATTGCCGCAGGTCTTGCCCATTTCGGACGACTGGATGGCCTGGTCAATAATGCTTCGATTTATCAGGCGGCGCCCTTTGCGCAAATCACCCTGGAAGACTGGCAGCACATGGAAGCCATTCACCTGCGTGCCCCCCTGTTCCTGACCCAGGCAGCAGTCCCCCACTTACGCCAGAGTCAGGGTGCGGTGGTCAACATTGGTGACATTCATGGAGAGATTCCCCTGCGCTCCTATCTGCCTTACAGCGTCAGCAAGGCGGGATTGCTGGCCCTGACCCGCTCTCTGGCCAAAGAACTGGGTCCGGAGATTCGCGTCAACAGCGTCTCTCCGGGCGTGGTGCTCTGGGCAGAAAACCAGGATCCTCCCGATGGCGACAAGCAGGCCCTGCTGGAGCGCAATGCCCTCAAACGGGTGGGCGATCCACAGGACATTGCCGCAGCCGTCGCCTACCTGCTCTTTGACGCGCACTACACCACCGGCCACAACCTCGTCGTCGATGGCGGACGCATGCTATATTGAGCCCCATGGATACGAAAGCCCCTATCCGCTTTTACAGCGAAGAAGAACTGGATGCCCTGGAAGAGCAGGATCCGCTGGCGGCGGCCAAAATTGCCCATGCCCAGGCCATGGCCGCCCGGGGACTGGACCGCCAGAAACGCTATGGACCGGACGACCCACTGCCCGATCCCGAAGCCGTCGGCGAAGCCGTGCAAACCGTGCGCCGCATTCTCATGCGCGACGGCGGAGACATTGAACTGGTGGAAATCATTGAACGAGATGTCCGGGTGCGCATGAAGGGCGCCTGCGCAGGCTGCCCCAATGCGGTCATTGACCTCAAACAGGTGGTGGAGCGCATAGTCGGTGCCGTCCCCGGAGTCGTCAGCGTGAGCAATACCTTTTGACGAACCGCCCTCCCAAAGTCGGCTTTGTCAGCCTCGGCTGCCCTAAGGCCACCGTCGATAGTGAACGTATTCTCACCCAGCTACGGGCCGAGGGCTATATGCTGGTGGGGGATTACGCCGGGGCCGATGTAGTCGTGGTCAACACCTGTGGCTTTATCGACGCGGCCGTCACCGAATCCCTGGAAGCCATCGGCGAGGCCCTGAATGAAAACGGCCAGGTGGTGGTGACCGGCTGCCTGGGCGCCAAGGATCATGGCGATTTCATCCGCCAGGCCCATCCCAAGGTGCTGGCCGTCACCGGTCCTCAGCAGTCCGGGGCGGTAATGGCGGCAATTCACGAAGCATTACCCCCCCTCCATGATCCCTACACCGATCTGGTACCGGCGCAAGGCTTGCGCCTGACCCCTGCCCATTACGCCTACCTGAAAATCTCCGAAGGCTGCAATCAGTCCTGCAGTTTCTGCATCATTCCCAGCATGCGCGGCAAACTGGTCAGTCGCGAACCCGGCGATATTTTGCGGGAGGCGGAAGCGCTGGTGGCCAGCGGAGTGCAGGAGCTGTTGGTGATTTCCCAGGATACCGGAGCCTACGGCGTGGACCGTCAATATCGGACAGCCTTTCACGATGGCCGCCCCCTCAAGACCCGAATCACCGAACTTTGCGCAGCGCTGGGGGAACTGGGCGTCTGGGTACGCTTACATTATGTTTATCCCTATCCGCACATTGACGCCCTCTTGCCCCTCATGGCGGAAGGAAAAATCCTGCCTTATCTGGATGTGCCCCTGCAGCATGGCAGCCCCCGAATTCTCAAGGCCATGCGCCGCCCGGCTGCCGCCGAGAAAACCCTGGAGCGGATTTTGCACTGGCGGCAGGAAGTGCCAGATCTCACCATTCGCAGCACGTTCATTGTCGGCTTTCCGGGTGAAAGTGAAGCGGAATTTGCTGAACTGCTGGATTTTTTGCGCGCCGCCGAGCTCGACCGGGTCGGCTGTTTTGCCTACTCGCCGGTGGAGGGGGCACCCGCCAACTCCCTGCCGGGAGCCATCCCCGAAGCGGTCCGGGAAGAACGTCGCGCCGAATTCATGCGCGTCCAGGAGAGCATCAGCCGTGCCCGCCTGCAGCGCCATGTGGGACAACGCCGCGAAGTGCTCATAGATGCTTTGGAACCCGGTGGCCGGGCTCTGGCCCGCTCCTGCAGCGATGCGCCGGAAATAGACGGTGTGGTGCATCTGAAAAATGCCAGCGGCCTCAAGGTGGGTGACCGCCTGGTAGTACCCATCACCCGGGCCGATGACCATGACTTGTACGGAGACTGCTTCGGCCTGAATTAATGTCAGGTTTATCTGGCCGAACCCCTTTCAATACGAACACCCACGTCTCGGGTTCCTCTTACTGCTGCGGGTTTGTGGACCGTCACCTGTACCCAGCGGGCAGCAAATTCACCGCGAATGATGTCGGCAATCTGCTCGGCGAGGGTTTCCACCAGTTCCACCTCAGAGGCGCTGATGTGACTGACCAGACGCTGGCAAACCGTCTGATAATTGATGGTGTATTCCACCTTGTCACTTTGCGCAGCGCTCTGGGCATCGGCCGCAATTTCCAGATCAATCAATACGGTTTGCTTAACCTGACGTTCCCAGTCATAAATCCCGATGCGGGTATCGACTTTCAGTTCCCGCACAAAAAGAATATCCATAATTATCCCGAAAAGTGCGACAAGGTGTCGCGTCTCAGCCTATAATAACGCTTTTCCCGGCCAACGCACTGCATGTCTGTCATTCTCGATATTATTTGCATATTGGGTGCCTACCTGATCGGCTCCATAGCCACCGCCATTCTGGTAGGGCGGGCCATGGGTCTGGGCGACCCGCGCCAATCCGGTTCAGGAAATCCGGGCGCGACCAACATTTTGCGAATGGGCGGAAAAAAGGCCGCAGCCTTGACGCTTTTTGGTGATCTGATCAAGGGCGTCATCCCCATAGTCATCGCCCGCAGCCTCGGAGTGGATGGCTGGATGCTCGCCGCTGTCGCCCTGGCCACTTTTCTGGGCCACCTTTATCCCGTTTATTTTGGCTTTCGCGGCGGCAAGGGTGTAGCTACTGCGCTGGGAATCCTTTTGGCGCTGTTGCCACTCATGGGGCTAGCGGTGCTGGGCGTGTGGATCCTGATTTTTGCCGTGACCCGGGTATCTTCTCTGGCCGCACTCCTCGCCGCCATGAGCGCTGCCCCCATAGTCTTTGCCCTGTCGAACCAGAGCAGCCTGCGCGCCCTCGTAGTCTTGCTGGTGTTGCTGATTCTCTGGCGGCATCGCAGTAATATCCAGCGCCTGCTGGATGGTCGCGAAACCCCCTTCAAGAAAAACTGAGCCACTGATCACTGCAACCTCAATCGCGGATATTCCACTCGCGCATGCGCTCGTCTATCCAGCGGGCCAGCTTTTCCGCAGGGCGAAAACCGGGAGCAAGCTGCTCAGCCTGCCGGGCGGCAGCCAGCGCCCGGCGCATGCTACCCTGATGCAGGTAATAGCGGGCCAGATTCATCTGCGCCAGATGCGGGGCATCAAAATGCCGGGATTTGAGCGCCCGGCGGATCACAAACAGGGCTTCACTCTCGCGCCCGGTATCCATGAGATATTCACCGAGGTCATTCCAGGCCTGCCCCCATTCGGCATCACAGGCGATGGCACGGCGACAGGCAGCAATAGCGCCGTGACTATCTCCCGAGGCAGCCAGCGCCCAGGCGTAAAAGGTCCAGATCAGAGCGGAGTCAGGATCGGCATCCAGAGCGCGCTTGAAGGCTTCGGCGGCTTCTTCGGGATGGCCGGTCTGCTGCCAGTCCAGACCCGTCTGAAAATCCGCATCCACTACCGCCCGTTCTTCGATGGCGGTGTCCAAAGAAAAAGGTTCGTTGCTCACGTTTCCTCCTTTACCAAAGCCCAACGCGCCCGCACCAGAAATTCGGCACTGGCCGGCTGGGCCATTTCCGGATGCAGGGCTCCGGCCAGGGCAATCATGGCGGCATTATCCGTACAGTGGGCCAGGTCCGCGATGCATAACTCGACACCATCGGCGGCCAGGCTTTGCAGGGCATTGCGCAATGCCCGGTTAGCACCCACCCCTCCCGCTACAATCAAGCGCTTGAGACCGGTTTCCCGTAAGGCCCGCTGGCATTTCCGGAACAGAGTATCGACCACCGCCTGCTGAAAACTGGCGGCCAGATGGCTTCTCTGCACTGAATCCTCTTCCGGCACTTTCAGGGAGGCCAGGCGAAAAGCGGTTTTCAGACCGCTGAAACTGAAGTCCATGCCGGGCCGGTCCAACAATGGGCGGGGCAGACGAAAGGCTTCGGGATCGCCGCCCTCTGCCAGGGCTGCCAGGGCTGGCCCGCCGGGATAACCAAGTCCCAGCATTTTCGCAGCCTTGTCGAAGGCTTCTCCGGCCGCATCATCCAGGGTTTCACCCAGCAATACATATTCCCCCAGCCCCCGCACTTCGATGAGCAGGGTGTGCCCACCGGAGACCAGTAAGGCCACGGCCGGAAAGGGCGCTACATCATTGAGCAGCGGCGCCAGCAGATGGCCTTCAAGATGATGCACGGGAATCACCGGAATATCCCAGGCATAAGCCAGCGCCCGGGCAAAAGTAACGCCCACCAGCAAAGCGCCAATCAAACCGGGTCCGGCGGTGACCGCCACCGCATCGGGACGCTGCCCGCCGCTTTGTGCCATCAGTTCTTCGAGCAGCAGGGGCAAACGTCGCACATGATCCCGGGAAGCCAGTTCGGGCACCACTCCGCCGTAGGGGGCGTGCAGGGCAATCTGACTGAACAGCACTTCAGCCAGCAGGCCTTTTTGGGTGTCATAGAGCGCCAGTCCGGTTTCATCACAGGAACTTTCAATGCCGAGTACGCGCGTGATTTGTGCTTCAGACATGCCGGGCTTTCTCCACCATTTCATGATTTCCCGGCGCTACTGGGTTCTGTTCGATACGTTTCTGCAACCACAATAGCTCGGCTTCGGAAAAGCCTCCGGCACGGCGGGCATCCAGAGCCAAGGGTCCCTGAATACGACCGCGATAGCGCAGCTCAAGTAGTTGCCGGAAGGTGTGATCAGGATCCAACCCGCGCTGGGCGCACAAATAGTGAAACCAGCGCGTACCGATGGCCACATGCCCGCGTTCATCCCTTTCTATACGCTCCAACACCGCTGCTGCGGCCAGATCTCCAGCCTCCCTGAGCCGTTCGCGGATCGCGGGGGTCACATCCAGACCCCGCGCTTCGAGCACACGCGGGACCAAGGCCATGCGCTCCAGTGGATCCGTCGCTGTCTCCATGGCCATTTCCCAAAGCCCGTCATGGGCGGGCAGGTCGCCATAATCACCACCCAGAGCCTGAAGCAACTCGCGCAACAGGACAAAATGTTCGGCCTCTTCCTGGGCCACCTGCAACCAGTCCCGGTAGTAATCCACGGGTAAATCGACAAAACGACAAATGGCGTCCAGCGCCAGATTGATGGCATTGAATTCAATATGCGCCAGAGCGTGGAGCAGGGCGAAACGCCCCGCTGGAGTACTCAAGGCCCGGCGCCGGGGTAACTTTTTAGGGGCCACCAGCTCGGGACGATCCGGGCGCCCGGGGATTCCGGGACAGGGTAGCAGCGCCGTCCTGACAGCATCAGTACAGCGTAACACCCGCACCTGCATCACTTTTTCTGTGGGCTGCCGGGTCAACAGGGCATTCAGCACTGCTGCCGCAAAATCCGCATGCTGCGGTTCTTCACCGATATTCATCTGGCCCATACACCCGCTTTCCGGATCATTCAAAGGTCAGAATATAGCACATGCACTACGCTGATCATTGCCAACGCAGCATATCTGGCAATTGCGGCAGAAGATGGGTGCCGGCTTTTCCGGAGTTGTCCCCATGGATAGCGAAAAAAATGGAATGACACGGCGCTTTATCAGCACATTATGATAGGCTGAATATATTGCATAAACAAATAACAACACCATTTTGTACTATTTTATTTTTGGCAATCGGTTTATTTAAACCACTATCAAATGGGGCATATCCACCAAATGCCACGGCTATGCCGCAGACCAGCCACTCTGAATCAGAGAGTTACATAATATTGTAATGTTGGCACATACCTTGCAGGTTCATAGTGCAGCAAAACTTATCTCATTCACAAAATTTATATAGGGGTGGAAGTTATGGTTATTGAAAACTCTCTACCGATCCTCTTAAGTCGATTGGATTTTGCCTGGATTACTTCCATGCATATTCTCTGGACGCCTATGACGATCGGCATGTCCTGGTTACTGTTCATCATGGAGGTGGCGTGGTTACGCACCGGTGATGAACGTTGGTACAAAATCAATCGCTTCGTTGAAAAAATCTTCATCATCAATTTCGGGGCTGGTGTGGCTACCGGCGTCACCATGGAAATGGCCTTCGGTATCCTTTATGGCCCTTTCTCCCAGGCCGTAGGTCCCTTCTTCGGCAACATCCTCGGCTTTGAAACCATTACCGCCTTCATGTATGAAGCCGGCTTCATCGGCTTGATGGTCTTTGGCTGGGGCAAAATCAGCAAAGGTATGCATCTGTTTGCCACCTTCAACGTCGGCCTGTCTTCCAGTCTCTCGGCCATGTGGATTCTGGTCGCCAACTCCTGGATGCAGACCCCTGACGGGATTTTCCTCAAAAATGGGTTGTTCCAGGTCAAAAACTGGTGGCAAGCCATTTTCAACGACAATTTCCAGTGGGGTTTCCCGCACATGTGGGTCGCCTGTGTTGAGTTGGCACTGTTTGCACTCGTAGGTCTCAGCGGTTTTTTCATCCTGAAAAACCGTAATGCGGACCTGTTTACCAAACTTCTCAAGCCCACGCTATTGGCTTTGATTATTGTCACGCCCGTCCAAATTTTCATTGGTGACAGCATCGGCCGGGTAGTGGCGCAGACCCAACCCACCTCCCTGGCGGCAATGGAAGGGCACTATCACACCTATTTACCCGATGGCAAAGTCAATACCGGTTGGCATCTCATCGCCATTCCCAATGCCAAAAATGATGGCAATGTGTTTGCTATTACCATTCCCCATGTCCTGAGCTTGCTGGAAACCCACACGCTCAATGGCAAAGTGACGGGCATGGATAGCTTCCCGGCGAAAGATCGCCCTGATGTCTGGGTGCCTTTCTATTCTTTCCGGGTGATGGTCGCTATTGGTTTCTTCCTCTTTTTTATCGCTATCTGGGGCAACTGGCTGCGTCTGCGTGGCAAGCTCAATGCTACAGAATTGCGTAAGCGTCCGTGGTTTCTGCGGGCCCTGGTGTTCTCGGCATTTCTGCCCTACCTCGCCATCTGGTGTGGTTGGTGGACCCGCGAAATCGGCCGTCAACCTTGGGTCGTCAATGGCCTGATGCGCACCTATCAGGGGGCCAGCCATATGCCTGTAGCCATGGAAATCATCTGGTTTGTCGGTTACATCATTTTTGAACTCGCGGTCTGGTCAGGCTCCTGGTATTTCTTCACCCGGGTCATCAAGAAGGGCGTCGATGATATTCCCGATTCCAGTACGCTGTTTGACCATGATCATGCGGATGATGCTGACGTTAAAGCAGGTGGCGGTCATGTTACCCCGACTTTCGCCAGTAAGCCCATGTTGCGTTCCGATCGCTGATCCGGGGCTGCACAGGCCTTTACATAATCAAAGTGGGGAGCCTGGCTCCCCACCCATTGCTACTGGAGTTATTTTATGGATATTCTCTCAATAGGGCGCATCGCCGGGACCTTATCGACCTGGTGGTGGCTGCTCTTATCTCTTGCCTTTTTTCTCTATATTGCTACTGACGGCACGGACCTTGGCGCCGGAATTTTCGCCCTGTTTTCCAAGGACGAAGAAGAACGGGGTGCCATCATGGCTTCCATGGCCGGCATGTGGGATGGCAACGAGAGCTGGCTGGTGGTCGCTGGCGGCGTACTCTTCGGCGCTTTCCCACTGGTCTATGGTTCGGCTTTCAATTATCTGATGATCCCCCTGATGTTTGCACTCTGGGGCATCATTGCCCGGGCCGTGGCCTTTGAATTTCACATTCATGCCAAAAAAAGCAAGCGCTTTTGGGGCTGGGCTTTTGCCGTGGGCAGCTTGTTTCCGACCTTTTTTGCCGGTGTTGCCCTGGGGGCCACCTTACAAGGGTTTCCCATGAAATCCGGGCTCGCCATGCAGTCTGCCCTGGCCGCACATGGGGTGAACGTCCACGATTACATGACACCGGTCATGCATTTTTCCGGAGGTATTCTCGATTTTCTGACCCCCTTTTCCATCTGGACAGGTGTCGGCGCCGTTATCGCCGCCAGCCTCGCGGGTGGCCTGTATTTATGCGCCCGCTTCATTCCCGGGGATCCCATTCATGAACGGGCACGCTCCTGGACCAATGTCGTCTCTTTGCTGGCCCTCGCAGCTATCGTGATCACGCTCATCTGGTCCTATGCCATTTTCCCTTGGGCGTCTGCCAAGTGGACCGGTTCGGATTGGTGGGTATGGTTGATCTGGTTTGTGATTGTGCTCATTTTTGCTTTCAAATCATCCACTAATCACTCGGCGCGCAGGGACTTCAGTGCGATGATGTGGGGTATCGGCGTCGTCGCTCTGCTCTGGGCGGCTATGTGGGCGACCATTTTCCCCTATGTCGTTCCCAACACCTGGACCATTGTGCAGGCGGCCAACCCGGCAGATTCCATTGCCGTGTTTACCCTTTTCATGACGGGCTTCTTCCCCATCATGATCATGTACAACTGGTATCAGATCTGGGTATTCCGTGGTCGCTTCAGCAAAAAAATGGCTTACGGAGCCCATTAATCAAGCGCGCAGCGGCGATGTTCCCAAGCAGAACATCGCCTCCTGTTGAATAATCGAGGTGAAAAAATGTCCGCTAATTATGATGAACAATCCTTAATGACCGCCATAGATATTATTGAAAACATCGAATCCCGTTATGGGCAACTTGCCGAACGACTGAATGAAGTGCGTAGAACCATTCCTTCGGAAAACAGGGCGATCATTTCCGACCAATGCTTTGAGCTGTCTGTCGAAATCATGCGTTATAAAAAATATTTCTCTTCCGTCAAAAATCTGGTATCCCGCAGACAGGATATGGCTCTGGTCCATCTATCTTGAAAAGAAAATCTTTGAACAGGCATTTACATTATCGTCGGCAATTCACAGAGGCTGCTGACAAGCCAGCCCCGACACTCATGGACGTGCTCAATGTACTGGAGGCACGCCTGGATATTGTCGAGCAGCAATGTACGGACGTCCTGGAATCCATTGACCATCGCACGCGTGCTGAAATCGACGACCAGATCACCATTATGGATGCGGAGATCAACCGCTGCCAGAAGTTTTTACAGATTATCAAAACGTCCCTCAACCCCCCGGAGTCAGAGAACTAAACCATCATATTTCTGTCGAATGTGGCATGAAAGTTCGACCATACTTATATTCTAAAAAACGTATCACACATCCAAATGCAGGAGTTATTTTGCTGATGCTGGGCATGACTGGCGCCTTGACAGCCCTTGAGCCGGCGTTGGCCACACCAGTGAACAACCAGCATTTTGTCTCCAGCCAACCAGAACCTCATGATTGGCAGCAGGTCTGGCAAATCCTTGCGCTTACCGGTTATGTACACATGGTTTACGGAACTTATATGGGCCAGTATGGCGGCATGCATACCGTCGCTGCCTGGAATATTCCGGTACCCCGGGCACTGCAGAAAATTTCCAACCATTGGGGTTATTCACCTTTCAACCCTGCTTTTCGCAGCGGCCTCATCCAGTTTGAACGCGCAGATCATCTGCTCAGGCGCAGAGGTATTTCGCGTGGGCGGGTAACGCCGGAAGTGCTCCAAGCCCTGGACGCACCCATCCCCAGCAATCCTTTCCCTTTTCAGTGGGTGGAAGTGGATAAAACGGCACACCCCGAACACCTGAAAATCTGGCAGGTGCCCGCCGCCCCCCAGGGAAAGGCACAAGGACACTGGATTTATCAGACCGTGGTCAATACCGGGGTGATGCATTCCACGCCTGATGGAAGCTGGCCCATTTATCAGCGTCTGGCCAAAACCACCATGACAGGCAAATTTCCCATTGCCGTGAGTTTGCACGCCTACCATTTACTTCCGGCAGCCGAGCGCGGCATCTATCATGGGTATCATGTGCGCTGGCAGCATTACATCGCCCCCAATGTGCACTTTGTGAATTACTTTTATGATGGCCGTGCCATTCATTTTTATCCGCGCAAGGGCTATGGCTGGCCGCAAAGTGCAGGCTGTGTGGAAGAACCTTATAACCATGCCCGCCAGGTTTATGCACTACTCCATTACGGAGATATAGTCTCCGTGTTGGGCCATTATCAGAAAAAACCCGTTAAAAATGCTTACGCAGAAACCCTGAAGCAAACCATCATTCACGATATGGCCGTCAGCAAAAGCACTTGAATTAATTTAGAAATATCAACAGCGCATTACAGAATCTGACGAAGAGTGCATACCCATGGCTCCCGAGTCTGCACCCGCTCCAGCCTCCTTCAGCCGCAAAGCCTCTGGGTAAGTGTCGCTACCGGCTGACCCTGAAAACGGGCAATGGTCAGCTCGTTGGCATGGGGGGTAGCGACTACCATCCCCTGTGGAGAGGGTCATGGCGCCATAGGTGCGCCACCGGCAATTTCGTTCACATTGGTCCGTTCCACAGGTACTAACCAATTGCTACGTTCTGTGCAGCATGAATGACCGGGCCGAAATGATCACACCTCGGCTTCCGGCGCGCGGTTATGGACGGAACGCCCGAACCAGAGATAAAAGGCCGGGATCACAAACAACGACACCAAAGACCCGAAACCCAGACCGCTGACGATCACCAGTCCCATGGAAAAGCGGGCATCGGCATTTCCCCCACTGGCAAAAAGCAGTGGCACGGCCCCCGCAATCATCGCCGCCACCGTCATCAAAATCGGCCGGAGCCGCAAAGTAGCGGCTTCGACGACAGCATGGCGCTTGTCGAGATTTTTTTCCTCCTGCATGACCCGGGCAAATTGCACAATCAATATGCCCTGTTTGGCGATCAGACCAATCAACATGACCATCCCCACCTCCGAGTAAATATTGACACTGGAAGCACCAAGACTGATGGGCAGCAACGCGCCGAACAAGGCGACCGGCACCGCCGTGAGAACCACCAGAGCGTCGCGAAAACTATTGAACTGCGCTGCCAGCAAAAGCAGCACCATCAACAGGGCAAAGCCAAAAGTGACCGCCAAGGCATTGCCCTGATGCATGTACTGGCGAGACACACCGGCATAGTGGATTTGATCTCCGCTGGGAAGAATTTTCTGGGCATGTGTCTGCAAAAACTGCAGGGCTTGCCCCAGAGAAACGCCCGGCGCCGGATTGGCCTGAATAAATACGGCGGGCAATTGCTGAAACTGCGGCAAAAAGGTAGGGGCCGATTCCGACTTCAGAGAAACGAAGGTCGATAAGGGCAGCTCTGCACCAGAGGGGGTTTTGATGGTATAAGCCTTGAGAAAGTCAGGATTGGCCCGCAATGCCGGGGGAACTTGAGGGACGACTCGATAACTCAGGCCATCCATATCAAAATAGTTGACGTAGTTGCCCCCCAGCAGGGTTTCCAGATTCTGGCCAATGTCGGCCATACTGAGTCCAAAAGACGCCGCCATTTGCCGATTGATGACCACTTGCTGAATCTGGTTATTGTACTTCAGATTCTTGCAGACGAAGGAAAACAGTCCGCTGGCTTTGGCTTCCTGCACCAGTCGGGCAGAAACCGCGTCCAGCTGATGATAGGATCCGCCCGTGCTGGTCAGCACGAACTGCACCGGTAAACCCACCGCTGCGCCAGGCAGTGGTGGCAGTCCAAAGGCCGAGAGCTTCATTCCGGGAACCCGCTCTGCCAGCTGCTGGACCTTGCTTTTGACCTCCTGGGTAGTGACGTCGCCACGCTGAGGCTTCAGTACCACGCCAGCCATGACCTCATTATTCAAGAGCATGCCACCAATACCCACCCCGTTCACGGCGAAACTGTGACTGCGACTGGCAATCTGGTCGAAAACGGTTTTCGTCAGGTAATGATCATAAGCGTTCATGTATTCCAGAGTGGCGGTAGGCTGGGCGACGCCGTTGACGTAGACAATACCCTGATTAGCAGGCGGCGCCAGTTCGCTTTGGCTGATACTGAACAGAAAATAGATGCCCCCGGTCAAAACCACGGCCAAAGTCACCGTTACCGGCCAGACCCGTAAACTGGCGAACAGCAGACGCCCGTAAAAGGCTTTCAGTCGCCCGAAAACCTGATCCACAAAATGGGCCATCCGGCCCTCCTGACCGGCTTTCAAGACCCGTGAAGCCAGCATGGGTGCCAGGGTCAGGGCGGCCACCATGGACAGCAGCACCATCGCGACAATGGTAAAGGCAAACTCGCTGAATAAATGTCCCACCAAGCCGCCGATAAAGGCCATGGGCGCGAACACCGCCACCAGCGTGGTCGCCATCACCAGAATCGGGCTGGCCAACTCCCTGGCGCTGTGCAAAGCCGCATGCAAGGGTGTTGCCCCATGCTCAATATGACGGTGGACGTTTTCCACCACGATAATGGCATCATCCACCACCAAGCCGATAGCCAGTACCATGGCCAGCAAGGTGAGCAAATTGAGGGTATAGCCCAAGGCATGAAGGATGGTCATGGCGCCCACCATGGCCACCGGAATGGCTAAGGCCGGAACCAGCAAAGCGCGCCAGGAACCCATGAAAAAATAGATCACCAGGATGACCACCAGCAGCGCCAGGGCAATATTGACTTCGACTTCCTGGAGGGAGCTTTTGACAAACTGGGCGCCATTGTAAATGGTATAACCCTGCATCCCCGGGGGCATGGTCTGCTGCAATTGGGCCATAACCTTGTCGATCCCGCGTGATACCTGCAAGGCGTTACTGCCGGGAGCCTGCTGTATGCCGATATTGACCGCCGGCTGCCCGTCAACCATCACCGACGAATCATAGGTTTGCGCGCCAAGAGATACTTTGGCCACCTGCCCGAGATGAATGGGCACCCCATGCACCGTCGCCACGACCAGATCGCGAAATTCTGCGGCGCTGTGCAGGGCGGTATTGGCGCTCAAGGACACCGCCGTATATTCACCACGCAGACGCCCCACTGCTGCCACAAAATCATTGTTTTTCAGCGCCGCACTAACCTGCGCCGGAGTCACCCCGAGTACGGCCATTTCCTGGGGATTCAACCAGACGCGCATGGCGTAAGTATTCCCGTTAGGGCCGGTGCCCGGCGGCAGAATGGACGTCAATCCCACACCTGGCACGGACTGAATGGCGGGCTGCACGACCCGGGTCAGATAATCCGTAATCTGCTGCTGATTAAACCCTTTGCCGTGATAACTCAAAAGCATCAAATATGCCCCGGAACCAGACATTTCCTGGACCACCGGTTGCATGACGCCTTTGGGCAGCTGGTTCAGGACCGTATTGACCTTGCTCTGCACCTGGGACAAGGCCGCATTGGGATTTTCCCCCATCCGCATATACAGGGTCAGAATGGAAATCCCGTCCTCACTCACCGCCGTCATATAGTTGATGCCGGGCGCCTGGCCCACCGCCTTTTCCAGCGGTGCGCTAATAAAGGCGTTGACCGTTTTGGGCGTGGCGCCAAAATAGTGCGTCGTCACCGTGATCATGGAACTGGCCGTGGGCGGGTATTCGGTGATGGGCATCATACCCAGGGACCGCAGGCCAAAGAAAAACAGCACCAGACTTAGGGAAATCGCCAGAATCGGGCGACGAATGAAGGGTTCGGTAAAATGCATGTTCGTCGTCCTTACAAATGCACAGCGTTATTGATCTGCACAGCATCGCCGTTGTGCAATTTCACCTGCCCGGCAGTCACCACCAGATCTCCAGCCTGAAGCCCGGAACGAATCACCGTATCGTCGCCTCGCTGCATACCGGTCAGCACTTTTTGTTCACGGGCAATCAGATGATGATCCGGCCCGGGCCGCAGCACGTAAACAAAATCACCATAGGTATTGAAGCTCACGGCAACAGTGGGAATCAGCAGCGCGGCCTTGGGCGCAGTTTTGTCGAGAAGCACGCGGACAAACATCCCGGGCTTCAGGCCTGATGCTTTCTGCAGCACTGCCCGGACACGGAGGGCGCGATTATCAGCCTGGACATGGCTGGAAATGGCCTGTACGACAGCACGGTAGTGGTGAATTTCTTCACCATCGTGAATATCTACCTGTACCGCAGCCCCGGTATGCAATGACTGAGCATCCCGTTGGGGAATACTGAAATCCACGTAAAGATGCTGCAGATTCTCCAGATGGACCACTACCGTTCCAGCATGCACATACTCTCCGGGATTGACCGTGCGCAGACTCAGCACCCCCGTAAAAGGCGCCCGTAGTTCGGTGTCGGCCAGGGATTCCTGTAATGCGGATACTTCTCCTTCGGCGGCTTCGGCATCATATTGCGCCTTGTCCAGAGCTGCCGTAGAAATGCCATGAATAGCAAAGACTTTCTGGGCGCGTTGATAATTGACTGCGGCTAACTGGGCATGCGCCCGGGCCGATTGCAGTTGTCCGGGCAAGGCACCCGGGTCCAGGGAGAGCAGCAATTGGCCCTGGGTCACGCCTTGTCCCGAATGAAAATAGAGCTTCTGGATGACGCCGCCGACTTGCGGACTCAAGGCAGCTCCCTGCTGGGGCACCACCTCGCCCACGGCGGTGAATTGTCCTGCGAGGCTCTGGCTGCGGGCGCGAGCCGCAGATACCGTCACTGCCGGGTGAGCAGCGGCCGCCAGCTGGGTATGCAGGCGTTGCTGCCGCCAGGCGTACCAGCCATAAACAGCGCCAAAAAGCAGCACCAGCACCAGTCCCAAAAGAAGAAAAGCCTTTTTCATGCGGAAGCTCCTACGGTATGTTCAACGGCGGTGGTGGAGGATGTGGATAGCGCCTTTGAGTCCCGGTGATCCGACTGCCAGCCATCCCCCAGGGCGACGAAAAGGGCGACACTATCCAGATAGCGCTGGCTACGACCATTGATTGCCGCTATGGAATCCTGTTGATAGGCAATTTCGGCATTGAGCACCGTGGCATAATCCGTTGCACCATCCCGGTAGCGCGCTTCCGCCAGCTGCAGGGCTTTGGCCGAAGCCTGCTGCGCCCGTTTTTGCTGAACAAAAGCGGTATCGGCACTCTGCAGGTTACGCAGGGCATCAGCCACTTGACGGAAAGCATCCAATACCGTGGCCCGATACTGATCCCGGACCAGCTGATATTGATCCAGGGCGGCGCGACGCTGAGCGTGCAAACTGCCGCCCTGATAAATCGGTGCAGCCAAACCCGCTCCCAGGGACCACAGCGTAGAAACCGGATTGAAAAACAAAGCACCGGTCATGGCCGCCTTGCCAATATCTGCAGAAATATTGAATTGCGGGTACAAATTGGCCGTGGCCACATCCGCCTGGGCGGCGGCGACCTTGATCTCCGCCGTGGCCGCCTGAATATCCGGGCGGTTTTCCGCAAGGGCCGAAGGAATGGTGGTCGGTAAATGTGCCGGTAACTGTAGATCTTTCAGTGTGGGCAAAGGCAGGGACGTATTTGGCGATTGCCCGATGAGTGCCGCCAGAGCATGTCGGGCTGCGGCTTGCTCAGCTTCCAGCGGCGCAATGCGGGCGCGTGCGGCGGCGGTCATGGCAGCCTGCTGCTCCACACTTTGCAGATTCTGATAACCGAGCTGATATTCCTGCTGCAGAAGCTTCAGCAAATGCGCATCGGCTGCGGCAATCTGCCGGGCCGAATGCCACTGCGCCCGGGCCGCTGCGGCACTGATGATGGCCCGGCTGACGGCGGCGGCCAGAAAAACCTCACTCTGATGGAGATTGGCCGTCGTCACCGCCACCCGGGCCCGCGCAGCATGGATCAAATCTTGCTGCCGACCGAAAACATCCGGGTTGTAACGGATGTCCAGGGTTCCCAAAAACAGGCTGTAGAGATTGCCGGGAATCCGATAACTCTGCCCGCCATCTGCTCCCGTACGTAAAGCCCGCTCCCGACTGATACCCGCATTGGCTGAAACCTGGGGATACAGACCGCCCTGGCTGGCGACCAACAAAGATTGCTGCCTGGCCAGAGCCGCCTGCGCTGCCTGCAAATCCGGGTTCGCCCGCATGGCTTTGTGGATATAGCTATTGAGCGCTTGAGAATGAAACAGCAACCACCAGGATTGGGCCTGCTGCGCGGTCCATTGGATTTTTTGCGCTCCCGGGGATGCATCCACCCGATGGGCGTTATAAGTGGCGGGCGAAACCATCTTCGGCACCTGTCCGTGCGGACCTACAGCACACCCTGCCAGGGCCATCAACAAGCCTGTACCCAGCAGATGGAGAGCCTTTCGTCCGCACCTTCGAGTTCCAGGCCATTGCCAGGTCGCCATATTTTCCTGTGCCATGTATTATCCTTGTTCAGGTCAATCAGAAGATCAGGAAAAGCATAACGATAGGGACTGTAACAATCGTGCACGAACAGGGCGCGAGATGTAACAAAATGTGCGTTTATTTCCAGAGAACCTGTCTCGTTACATTTATGTTTGGTCTATCCGCACCGGGGGGAGTACAGTGCTGGCCATGAAAAACAAAGCCCGTATTCTGATTATCGACGACGACCTGCGCCTCCGCAGCCTGGTGGAATCCCACCTGAAAGGTTATGGATTCATGGTTCAAGGCATGGGTGACGGTCGTCAGATTGAAGCTGCTCTTGAAGAAAACCCCGTGGACCTGGTCATTCTTGACCTCGGCCTTCCCCATGAAGACGGTTTGCAGATCTGTCAGCGTCTGCGCCAGCAGCATGACGTACCCATTCTCATGCTGACCGCACGCGGGGATGAAGTCGATCGTATTCTGGGTCTGGAAATGGGGGCCGATGATTATCTGGCCAAACCTTTTCATCCCCGCGAACTGGTTGCCCGCATCCAGGCGATTTTGCGGCGGGTTCGCGGCCCTGCCCCAAGGACAACGCCAGCAAGCTTCCAGAAGGGAGCTTTTCAAGTGGACATGAGTCGTCAGGAAATTCGTCATGGGGACAAACTGATCCCGCTGACCAGTGCCGAATTTTCCACGCTGGCCACCCTGATCCAGCATGAAGGCCAGCCACTGACCCGGGAAAAGCTGATGTGGCTGACCCGGGGCCGGCAGCTGGAGGCTGACGATCGCAGCATCGACATGCAGATTTCCCGACTGCGACGCCTGTTGGATAAGGGTCCGGGCCGTCCCCGCTATATTCGTACGGTCTGGGGACATGGCTATCTGTTCGTGGCCGAGCCCTGAACATCCGCAGATTCTGGCCACGCAGCACCCTGGGGCGGACGCTTCTGCTCCTCGGCCTACTGTTACTGGGCACCCAGGCAGCCGTTTACGTCCTGTTTCATCAGTACGTCCTGAACCCGGCCGCCGAACGCTTTGCCGAATTTTTGCTGCAGACCGACCACGCCCTCATCAGCAGCGGTGCCCAATATGCGCCCACCGGTAATCTACAGTGGCGACCGGCCAGCGCCGCGCCCGGAAAAGCCCCTGATCGGTATTTTCTCCATAAAAGTGCGAATTATCTGCAGCAGATGGCCCCCGGGGCCAGACTCCGGGTCGGTGCCGAGGAGGGTAACAGCACCTGGATGTGGATACGCGGCGGACCGTCCCAGCCCTGGCTGGGAATGCCCGTATCTCCCATGGATTTTGGTGGACAGGGATTCATGTTCATGCGCCTGAGCGTTATTGCCCTGGTAACCCTGTTGGGAGCCTGGCTGATTGTTCGCCAGATCAATCGCCCCCTCGCCCGACTGGCCGCCGAAGCACCACGCATCGGCCTGGGCGACACGCCTGATACGCTGGAACCCATTGGTGGACCACTGGAAGTTCAACATCTGACCCGGGCCATCACCAGTATGGCCAACGATCTGCACCATCTCCATGAAGAACGCACTCTCTTACTCACCGGCATTTCTCACGAACTGCGGACCCCACTCTCCCGCCTGCTCTTGGCCCTGCATCTACCGGACGTCGATTTTCTGGAGCAAAAATCAGCCATGTGTGTCGATGTAAACGAAATGGACGAAACCATCGACAAGTTTCTGACCCTCGTGCGCAGTAACGACCAGGAAAAAATCATGACCATTGATGTCCGCGACTGGCTGGAAGAAATGCAGGCCATCGCTCGGGAGCGCTACGCGCTCCAGATCAGTTACAGCGACCGTATTCCTGCCGGAAGTCCCTGTTTTTTACAATGCCGTCCCCTGGCCCTGGAGAGAGTGTTTCGCAATATTTTTGACAATACGCATCGTTACGGCGGCGGCCGCATGCTGATCCAGGTCACGCCAAATGCGCAGCACATTGAAATACGCCTGCGCGATTACGGCCCGGGCGTTTCCCCGGCCCATCTGCTGGCCATG
>NZ_JABBOU010000025.1 GCF_018853465.1 Acidithiobacillus montserratensis | reverse complement strand
ATGGAGCAGGGCTGACCCTGTTGCAGGGCATCGATTTTTTGCTGACGGAGTTGCCGGGATAATTCCGGCTGTAAAATGGAATAAGTGCCCGCCGAGCCACAGCAGAGATGAGCGTCGGCCACGGCGGTCAATGCATACCCCGCCCGTTGCAAGAGTTTTTCGACCTGGCCCAGGACGCGCTGGGCGTGCTGGAGCGAACAGGGAGAATGAAAGGCCAGGGGTCCGCGCTCTTGATGATCTAGGGGCAACTGCTCCAGATGCTCCAGCAGCCATTCGCTGGGATCCCGCGCCAGCGCCGCCACCTGCCGGGCCTTTTCGGCATAATCGGGGTCATCTTGCAGGGCCTCTCCATATTCCTTGACCATGCTGCCGCAGCCGCTGGCACTGACCAGAATGGCCTCGGCGCCCGCCGCAATATAGGGCCACCAGGCATCAATATTGCGGCGCATGTAATCATGAGCTTCAGCGCGGGCGTTGAGGTGCAAGCTCAGGGCCCCGCAGCAGCCTGCCTCTGGAGGCGTGATCATGGCATAACCGAGCCGGTCGAGAATCTGCTCCAGCGCGGCACCGGTTTGCGGCGTCAGCACACTTTGCACGCAACCGGCCAGGGCAAGTACGCTGGGCTGCCGTACCGACACTGCCGAAACCCCAGCCGGGGCAGAAACCGGTGTCATACGGGGTAATTCCGGGACCTTACGGGCCAGCGCTTCGGGCAGAAAAGGTTTGCAGAGATTGCCCAACTGCAGGGCCAGCCGAAAACGTTCCGGATGGGGAATGACGGCACGCAGAACGGAACGCTGCAGTTGCTCCAGAGCCGGGCGGGGAATGTCCTTTTCCAGTTGTGCGCGGCCAATTTCCGCCAGACGGGCGTAACGTACGCCCGAGGGACAGGTGCTCTCACAGGCGCGGCAGGTCAGACAGCGATCCAGATGCTTCAAGCTTGCACGACTGGCCGGAGCGCCGCCCAAAAACTCCTTGATGAGGTAAATACGACCGCGCGGACCATCCAGCTCGTCGCCCAGTATCTGATAGGTCGGACAGGTGGCCGTACAAAACCCGCAATGCACGCAACTGCGGAGAATGGCGTCGGCTTCGGCCATTTCGGTGGTATTTTCAAAACGCGGGGCGATACGGGTTTGCATGGGCTTCTCTACAGGGCAGCGTACAGGCGGCCGGGATTCAGAATGCCGCGCGGATCAAAGGCCTTTTTCAGGCGTTGCTGCAGCGCCAGCAAGGGCGGGGACAAGGGATGGAAGACTTCGCCGCTGGCATCCTCGCCACGAAACAGGGTGGCGTGTCCACCGTATTTTGCCGCCACTCCTTGCAAGGCTGCGGCATCCTGATGACCGCGCAACCAGCGTTGCCCGCCACCCCATTCAATGAGAGTGGGTTCCGGCAGGGGCAGCGGCGGGCTGGCCGGAGCCAGCGCGAGGCGCCAGAGTGAAGCATCGCCCTGAAAAAAGCCATGCCGCTGCTCCCGCAAATCCGTCCAGAAAGCGTCTGCGGCGCTGAGCACTTCTCCACCGATTTTGCGACCAGCGGCCTCCACCGCCTTGGCCGCCCCCGAAAGGCGCAGGTATAAGTAGTTGTCATACCAGGCACTCGCCGACACTGGCAGGGGCTGGGCAGCCCATTGATTCATCTGAATAATAGCCGCAGCCATGGGAAGTTCCTGCACCAGGGTCAGTTCCTGCTCCGGACGCGGCAACACTTTGAGGGTTACTTCCAGAAGGACGCCCAGAGTCCCTAGGGAACCTACCAGTAGACGGGAAACATCATAGCCCGCCACATTTTTCATGACCTGTCCGCCAAAACGCAGGATTTCTCCCTGCCCGTTCAGCAATTGCACCCCCAGCACATAATCCCGGGCGGAACCGGCGTAAGGTCGGCGTGGTCCTGAAAAACCGCAGGCCAGGGTGCCGCCAATGGTGGCCTCTGCTCCGAAAAAAGGCGGCTCAAAAGGCAAGATTTGTCCAGCTTCAGCTAACTGTGCCTGGAGGTTTTGCAGGGTGGTACCGGCACGCAGGGTGATAAAAAGTTCACTGGGTTCATAATCCACAACCCCCTGATGTCCCCGCATCCGCAGAGGCTCGCCGTGACGAACGCGGCGGCCGTAAAATGCCTTGCTGCCGGACCCTTGAATGTGCAGAACACGAGATTGGGCATAGGCCTCCCGGACCTGTTCCTGCAAGATCACGCGCTGGTCCATGTTAAAAGCGCTCCAGCTCGGGAAAGGGCAACTGGCCGTGGTGGACATGCATGGCCCCCAGTTCTGCGCAGCGATGCAGGCTGGGGACGGCCTTGCCGGGATTCAGGCGTCCTTCCGGATCAAAGGCCGCCTTGATGCGATGTAACTGAGCCAGCTCGGCTGGCGTAAACTGGGCACACATGCTGTCCAGCTTCTCGACACCAACCCCGTGTTCACCGGTAATGCTGCCCCCCACCGCCACACAAAGTTCCAGAATGCGCTGGCCGAAGGCTTCTGCCGCCTGTAACTGACTGTCGATATTGGCATCATAGAGAATCAGGGGATGCAAATTGCCATCGCCGGCATGAAACACATTGGCCACCTGCAGGCCATATTCCGCAGACCAGGCGGCGATTTGTTCCAGCACCTCCGCCAGACGCTTGCGCGGGATGGTGCCATCCATGCAATAGTAGTCTGGGGCCAGACGCCCCACCGCCGGAAAGGCGGCCTTGCGGCCCTTCCAGAGCAGCAACCGGGTTTCCGCATCTCTGGCGATGCGGATACTGCCGGCCCCATGCTCCTCCAGCAGATTTTCGACGGCGTGGAGTCGCACCTGCAGTTCCGCCTCACTCCCATCCAGCTCACAAAGCAAAATGGCGGCCGCATCGCGGGGATAACCGGCATGGACAAAATCCTCTGCGGCCGTAATGGCCAGCTGATCCATCATTTCCAGACCCGCCGGGATAATCCCTGCCGCAATAATGGCACTCACCGCATCTGCCGCAGCCACCACGCTGGAAAAAGCGGCCAGGATTACCAAGGTGTTTTCCGGAACCGGCAACAAGCGCAGCGTGCATTCGGTGACGACCCCCAACAAACCCTCCGAGCCCATCATCAGCGCCAGCAGATCGTAGCCGGGACTGTCCGGGGCCTGACTACCGATGTGTAGCAGCTCGCCGGAGGCATCCAGGACTTCCAGGGCCAGCACATTATGGACGGTCAAACCGTATTTCAGACAATGCACCCCGCCGGAGTTTTCCGCCACATTACCGCCGATGGTGCAGGCGATCTGGGAGGAGGGGTCCGGGGCGTAGTACAAACCCAGGGGACGTACGGCCTCACTGATGGCCAGATTGCGTACGCCCGGCTGCACCCGGGCGCTACGATTATGGGTATCCACTGCGAGCATCTGCTTGAGTCGCGCCAGGGACAGGACGATGGCCCCGGCACTGGGGCGCGCACCCCCGGACAGGCCGGTCCCCGCCCCCCGGGGCACCACCCCTATCCCGAATTGCTCACAGACTTTCAGCACCGCCTGCACTTGTTCGCGGTTGTGAGGCAAAGCCACCGCCAGAGGCAACGCCTTGAGGACAGAAAGACCATCGCACTCGTAGGGATGCAGATCTTCTTCGTGAATGAGGAGGGCATCGTCGGGCAGTGCGGCACGCAGGGCATCGAGAAATGCGTCCTGCCCTGAACCACCATCGCCCGCCATAGCCGGTGCCTTCAATGACCGCGCAGGCGTTGCCGGGCCACCGCCAGACTTTCGACATCGCCCACATTACCGGGGAAAATCACCACGGGCAGATCCGGATAGCGGGGATGATCGGGAGGGCAGAGCACCACCGAACAACCGGGCAGAATCTGACCCATCACCCGCGCCTTGCGCAGAGCCAGACCACTGCTCAACACATCATTGGAGGTGATGCCCCCCTTGCTGATGAGAAAGCCGAGATCTTCGGGTAGTCCCTGCAGCACTTTCATGAGAAAGGCCGACACGCTCTCACCAAAAGCCAGACGCGCCGCCTGATCGGGAAACTGACGTTCGCTGCGGCTGGTAAATATCACCAGATCCCGGCCTTGGTCATGGATTTTGGCCGCCTGCTCCAGCAAGCGTGATCGTTGCCTAGCGCCGGCCTCACCACTACAGGCATCCACGTCCACCTCCAAACCCTCCAGACCCGGTTCCTCTAGCAAGCGTTTGAGCTGCTCGGTGCTTTTGCGCACATGGGAACCCACCAGAATGGCCCCAGCCTTATCCCCGCGTCGCAGTTGCGCCATGTTTTCGGCAGACACCGGCTGGGGTGGCAAATCGGCCAGGGCCGTCAACAAACTGGCGGCGCTGCGGAATAGAAAACGCTTGCCCTGCCCGGCAGCCGCCCGCAAATCCCGGGCAAAAGCCTGCAAATTCTCAGGTTCCACCGCGTCCACGACCACACAGGCATTATTCTCCAAAGCCAGCAAACGGGGCAGACAACCGGCGCGCAGATCTTCCAGGGTGAAGCGCTGCACCTGTTCGGCCAGGATGCGACCCTGGGTTTTCTCGGCCACATAACCAGGCAGATAACTGTGCTGAAAGGCAAACACCGAATCCCGGGCAAATTCCGTCTCATGGGCTGGGACTTCCACACCGTTCTGAACGACATAATGGGTGCTGTCCCGAGTAATGCGGCCCCCTTCAAAAAATGCCGGGACCAGAAAATGGGCATCAAAAGGGCCTAGCTCCTCAGCAATCACATCGGTTTCCACCGGATAGTGACCACGCAGGGTCGAATCCGAACGACTCACCAGCAAGGGCTGCACGGCCTGCCCGGCAAGAGCCAGACGCTCCAGGGCAACATGCAGATTCCGGCAGATTTCCCGGGTGATCTGTTCGGCACGCGCCGCCGTCATGCCCCGGGTGTTGCTCAGCACAAAAAAGAGCGGTGCCTCATCCTCCAGGGCCTCCCGCAGGGTATCGGGATCCCAGCGGGTCAGCAGCAGACAGGAATGGACGGTCTGCGAGCCGGTGGGATCATCGTCAATGACGATGATTTTGCCGGGCAGGGCTGCTGGATTACTGCCCACTAAAACCCCGAACCTTGTGGAGAATGGCCTCGGCCGTGATGCCATTGAAAGCCATCAGTTCACCGGCGGTAGCCGTGGTTTCGCCGCGCTGCCAGACCAGGGTATCGCGTTGCGCGGCACGACTGCGCAGGAGCACCGGCTCCAGTCCAGCGGAACTGCCACCACCAATGGTGAGGAGCATATCGCCGACAAACAACTGCTGAAATTCCGCATCTGTCATGAAATCCGTGTCCGCTTGCGCTACGGTATGGGCGGCGACATCCGAGGGGCGATACAGCTGCCGGGGATTGATGACACTGACAATGCGCACCCCATAACCTTCTTTCTCCAGCACTTCCCGAGCCGTAAATACCGGCAGCAGAACCATGTCGCCCGTAACAGCCATGGTCACTGTGCCACGCTTACCCGCCGGTCCTTCGTACAGCACGGCGGCACCCTTGCGCACTGCCACACGGGCCTGGGCCATATCCAGATGCACCGGCAACGGGCTTTTTGAGGCAATGAGGATCATCACCTTGTTGACGCTGTTCACCGCATATTCATAGGCAGCCTGGATGACGTTGGCATCCGTGGGGTAAAGCAGGAACACATTGCCATTGCGCATTTGCGCGGCAAAGTAGTTTTCGATTTCCGGACGTTGATGGGTCCAGCCGTTGCGCCCCTGTTCCAGTGCCCCTGCCGTGAACATGCAGACGGCAGAAGGCGTGCTACGCCGCAGTTCCGCCATAGCCTGGCCCACGGTCTGCATGATCGGCCAGCCGTTGATGGCAAAGGACTCGTAGGACAACCACAGGGAACGACTCCCGAACAGTGCCAGTCCCGCTGCCAGTCCCGCACAGGCATCTTCGTTGAGGGGTTCATAAACCTGCCCGCCCGGCTGCTGGTTGTAGAGGGGGTCTTCGGTGGGGTGACGGATTTTCAGGGCGTCATTGATGTTTTTCATGGCCGAGGCTTCATTACCATCGGCATTGCTCACCACAAAGCGCCGATCCTGCTGCCCCAGCCAGGCCACCAGAGCGCCCATGGCGGTGGCGGGTACCGCCTGTTCGCCGACGGCAAAGTCCTGCAGGGGAAATTCACCCAGACGGGCGATTTCCAGCACATGCTCCGTGACCGCCGTCTGTGCCGCAGGTCCACCCCCGGCGCGGGAGAAATTGTCGCGGACCAGAGCCCAGGCTTCCGGACTCAATGCGCGTTTTTCCAGGGCAGCTTTGATTTGCGGGGACTCGAAAGTGTCCTTGGGATACAAGTTATGGGATTTGGCTCCGGAAACATGCACTCCTGCACCCTTCAACTGTTTCAAAATGAAAGCCGTGTGCCGACCCGTCAAGGCACTTTGTGCCGCCTTGGCCGCAGCACTGAGCACAGCCTCCATGAAAGCCAGTCGTTGTCCGAAGGAGAAGCGGGTAGAATCGACATAGGCGCCTTCCTGTCCGGCATCATCATAGTCCTTGGCATCGATCAGGATGACTTCATCAAAATCATGGGCCCGCCAGTAGGCCACCATTTCTTCATTGCTCATCAGGGAAACCATGGAATGATGTTCCTGGCTGAAGCCATTCCAGACCAGGATGGGCAGATAGTTGGTCACCTGGGGATAGGCAAAGTGGAAATGCTTCATAGAACTCAGCACGTAAGGTTCGCCAAAACCACCATCGCCGATGGTCACCGGAAACAGGGTGCCCGGATGCAGCAGCGCTCCGGCCATGGCAAAGTGCTGCCCCTGTCCCAGCGGACCGGCGGGCGCCAGTAAACCCGGGGTGGCACCGGACAGATGACCGAGCAGGCCATGCTGTTCGCGGAACCGCGCCATCATGTCATTCATGTTGTGAATGCCCATGGCTTCGAGGGAGCTGTCGAGGAACATGGCACTGTAAAAGCCCGGAGCATGATGCCCGACCTCGGTGACAATGTTGGTATGCCCGAGCATGACCATGGCGGCATAGGCCTCGGCACTGGAAGCAAAGCCTCCCGGATGGCCGGAAGACTTGGCAGCACATACTTGCAGGGTACAGTAGCGCAAGGCATCCGCCAGCAGCAGCGACTGATATACGGCTTCCCGAGCCTCAGGATTGGTAACGGCTTTCTGACCCGCAGCAATGACCGATGCTTTGCCATACTGGTCAAAATCCGGCCAGTTTTCACCAAAATAGAGCATTCCCGCACAAAAGTCGGGGGCGTTGGCGGGCAAATCCTGTGGCTGGGTCATAACGGCATTCCTGTAGCAATAAAAATTGCCCCCACTCTAAGCAGGATCAAAGGAATCCGCAATAGAGTGGCATTTATGCCCCTACCCGACAATCCACTCATATCCCACTAAAGCGCAAACACCTCACCAGCTCACAATGCCTGGAAAAACCCTCAGATCAATCCTCGTCTTCGCCCTCGTCTCCCGCCCGCCGCTCGCCCTTCAGGGCAATGTTGAGATTTTTCAGCTTGCGGTAGAGGTGGGTGCGTTCCAGGCCGACCACTTCGGCGGTACGGGCAATATTCCAGTCATTCCGCGCCAGATGATATTCGAGAAAGGCGCGCTCGAAGCGTTCCCGGGCGCGTTTGAGGGTGCCGCCAAAATCGTCTTCATCAAAGCTGCTGTTGGCGAGGGCCATCCGGTTATCCAGACCGAGGGCACCCTCGATTTCCTCGGCACTGATTTCCGGCCCTTCCGCCAGAATCAGCAGGCGCTCGACCAGATTCTGCAGCTCGCGGATGTTACCGGGCCAGGGGTAATGGTTGAGGACATCCATGGAATCGGGAGAGAAGCGCCGCCCGGGCAGGCCATCCCGTGCCCCATAAAAATGCACAAACTCTTCAATAAGTACGGGAATGTCCGGGGTTCTGGCCGCCAATGGCGGGACGCGCAGGGGTAGGGCACTGAGGCGGTAGTAGAGATCACTGCGAAACTGGCCGTTTTGTACCGCCTGGGACAAATCCTGGGCACTGCCGGCAATGACGCGCACATCCACGGGAATCGGGGTGGTTCCGCCCACCCGGATGATGCGCTTTTCCTGCAGGGCCGAGAACAGGCGGGCCTGGGTTTCCAGATCCATATCGGCAATTTCGTCAATGAACAAGGTACCGCCGTGCGCCACCTCCAGACGGCCACGAATCAGCTTGCCCTGGGCTTCATTACCAAACAGCTCAATGGCCACATTGGGCCGGGCGATGGCCGCCGCCCGCAGGTCCACAAAAGGCCCCTGGGCCCGGCGACTTTGCCGGTGCAGATAGCGCGCCGCGACTTCCTTACCGCTGCCGGCCTCACCCAGTAAAAGGGCCCAGGAATCAACGGCGGCAACCCGGGTGAGTTGTTCACGAAACTGACGGATGGCGGGACTCTCCCCGCTGGGCCGATCCACCCAGCCGGTTTGCGCGCGCAGATCGCGGTTTTCCCGCTGCAGACGGCTCGCCTCCAAGGCATGGGCCACAGTCAGCAGGGTTTTGTCCAATGACAGGGGTTTTTCAACAAAATCATAGGCGCCCAGCTTGGTGGCCTGCACCGCCGTTTCGATGGTAGCGTGGCCGGACATCATGACCACCGGCTGCTCCAGACCTGCGTCCGCCCAGCGCCGCAACAAGGTAATGCCATCTTCGCCGGGCATCCAGATATCGAGGAGCACCAGATCGACCATCTGGTCGCGCAAAAACGCCTCGGCAGCGGCGGCACTGCCTGCCGTTTCTACCTGATAGCCCTCATCTTCGAGAATATCTGCCAGGGTCTGGCAGATATCGGGTTCATCATCGACGATCAGAATCTTCAATCTTGCCGCTTCCATGCCACCTCCAGAAAATTCAGCTCAAACCAGGGGAAAATCCATTACAATGCGCGCGCCACCGTTAAGGCCCTGATTATCGGCCACAATCACGCCACCATGTTCTTCAACAATACGGCGAACAATGGCCAGCCCCAAACCCGAGCCTTTGACCTTACTGGTCACATAGGGCTCAAAAACTCTTGCCAACAGATCGACCGGAAAACCGGGACCATCATCACTCACGCTCAACTCTAGCATCTTTGCAGGACCGCTGTCCGTCAAGCCGGTACGAATCACAATATGTTTGCCTGTCGCCGGGGTTTCTTCCTTGCCTTGCAGGGCGTCCAGGGCATTGCGCAGCAAATTGTTGAGAATCTGTCGCAGACGGTGCACGTCAGCCCGGACCGGCGGCAAATCCGCTCCCAGTTCGGCACGGATTTCTATACCATTCTCCTGGCCACGATAGAGGTCCATGACATCCAGAATCAACTGATTGATATCCAGCGGGCGCATTTCGATTTGCGGTTGCCGGGCATATTCGGAAAACGCATCTACCAGCACTTTCAGGGCATCCACCTGATGAATGATGGTGCGCGTCGCCCGATCCAGGGTTTCTCCTTCGTCGCCCAGTTTTTCCAGATATTTGCGCCGCAGTCTCTCGGCGGAAAGCTGGATGGGGGTCAGGGGATTCTTGATTTCATGGGCCAGACGCCGGGCCACCTCACTCCAGGCGGCGCTGCGCTGGGCAGAAACCAGGGTGCTGATGTCATCAAAAACCACGACAAAGCCCTTGCTGCCGGCAGCATCGGAAAATTGCGCGCCATGCACAATCAGGGTTTGCGGGCCATCACCGCGCTCCAGTTGCAACTCTTTCTGCATGGCGCTGCGCGGATGTTCTACCCACTCCGTCACCAGTTTCCAGAGGGGTTCGAGAATGGCCCCGTCCTGCAGTTCCGCCAGAGCGCTACCCCTGGCTAAATCTTCCTGCAGAATCTGGACGGCAGCGGCGTTCACCTCAGCCAGGCAGTTTTCGCCATCAAAGGTAAGAATGCCGCTGGAGAGCTGACCGAGCACGGTTTCCAGATACAAACGGCGCTGTTCGGCCTGCTCCTGGGCAGCGGCGGCCTGCTGTTTGGCCCGGGCGAGCTGACGGGTCATATTGTTGAAGGAGTGCAGCAGCACGCCCAGCTCATCCTGACTGGCAATGGTCTGCAAGGGGATAAATTCACCCCGGGCCACCGCCTGAGTGCCCGCCGCCAGCCGGGCAATGGGTGCAGTCAGGCGTCGTGCCAGATGCAGGCCCATCCACACTGCCGAGAGCACTGCCAGCAGAAGGGCTACGGCGAGACTGAGTTGAAAGGCCGTTTTCATGGGCTCGCGCATCAACATCAGTTGATGATAGCGGGTATAGGCCACCTGCACGGCTTCTGCTGCCTTGGTGAGCTGCTCTGGAATGGGCTGTTCGACATAGAGCATCCGATTACTTTGTCCCAGATGCGGACTGAGCACCGGAATCAGCGCCTTGACCAGCAAGCTACCATCCGCTTCGGGTTCGATATTGGCGGTGGGATGACCTTCTTCCATGGCCAGGATTTCCTGACGCGGCAAACGCGGCGCCAGAGTCAGGTTGTTACTGCTGGTGGCTATAATCCGGTTGTCGCTGGAAAACAGGGTCACGCTGCTCAAATGGTATTGATCCCGCAGGGCAATGACGGTGAGAATGGCATTACTGTCTGACTCACCCACCAGCGCCTGGGCAATACTTTCGGCGGCCAGCAGCGTCGAATTGCGATACCGGTCAATGCCCGCCTTGGCCACATTCAGTGCCTGGTCCAGGGCACTTTGCACAGCGGAACTGAACCAGGAATCGACGCCCCGGTTCAGATACTGCCAGGAAAACCCAAACACCACGGCAGCGGGCAGAAAACTGAGCAGGGTAATAATCACCACCAGACGGGTAGCCAGCTGACTTCCCACTTCTCCCCGGCGCAGCCGGATCAGCAACGCCACCACCGATACCAGCACCAGAACCAGTAAAAAAAGGACGATTCCTGCAGAAATCACCAGCATGGGCACAAAATAACGGCTTAAGGGTCCACCTGCGCTGGTGAAAAAATTGATCGCCAGAAAACCCAAAATCGCCAGAAGGAGTAAAATGGCTCCCCAGCGGGGTCCCACCCGCTGTTTTTCCGGCGCAGCCCCGGCATTGAGGGCACGCAACCAGTTTCTCAGCTTGAAAGGGGCGCGCTGACGATCCATGGGGACTCCAGTTTCCAATGATCCAGAAGGGCGCGCAGGCGCAGGGGGAGAGGCAAAGCCTGAATATCCACGTAAACCCGCAGGGCCACCTGGCCCCGCGCTGCACCCTGCTGCAAAGGCAGAATGAAATCATGAATCTGCTCTAAGGCACTGACCAGATCTTGCCAGTGATGGAAGAGGCGGAGCGCACCCGCTCCATTGCTCAAGGCATATTCATTGGTGAGCGGATAGTAATGTATCTGCCAGCGCTCTTCTTTTTGGGCATGGGTACCCAGCCCGGAAATGAAGGAAAAAGGCTCCGGCTCCCGCCATTGTGCTTTGATGACCCAAATGATGGTCTGCCCCTGATCGAGGATTTCCTGCAGCAAGGCTTCCTTGCTGATCTGCACCTGGGCACTGATATTGACCCGATTCATTTCCGGGACGGCCTGCAAATGTTTCACGTGAAACGCGGTTTCCGCCAACGCCCAGCCGGGGGCAAAGCAAAAAAACAATCCCAGAATAAGGCTTGACCAGAAAGCTCGGTTCCCACTGGCTGCGGTCCTTCCCCGGGCCATAGGGGTGGCTGGCGAACAACTCATTCGGCTTTCACCAGCAGTGCATAGTAAAAACCATCCATATCCTGCTGACCGGGCAAATGCTGACCAGTGAGAGGATGATACTGTTGGCGGGCATCCCCGTGGCGCTCCAGAAAAGCGCGAATCTGCAGCAAATTTTCCTCCGGCAGAATCGAACAGGTGGCATACAGCAGCCGCCCACCCGGGCGCAGACAAGCCCACAAGGCGTCGAGGAGCTGGCGTTGCTGGGCCACGGCCTGCAGCACATCTTCCTCCTGCCGCCGCAGGCGGATATCAGGATGGCGACGAATCACGCCGATACCCGTACAGGGGGCATCCAGAAGAATGGCGTCATAGAACTCGCCATTCCACCAGCTCTGCAGTTCACCGGCATCGGCTACCTGTAGATGGGCAATAGCTCCCTGACGATAGAGGGCTTCCCGCACTTTCTGCAACCGTTCTGCGGAACGATCCAGGGCATCCAGGCGCCGGGCGCCCACCGCCCAGAGATGGGCGGTTTTTCCGCCAGGGGCCGCGCAGGCATCCAGCACCCGTTCTTCACTCTGGGGTGCCAGAATATGGGCAGCCATCTGCGCAGCCGCATCCTGGACAGCCACCCAGCCGGCATCCCAGCCCGGCAGGGTGGCTACCGGAATACTTTCGGGCAGACAGAGAGCGGCTTCACTCCATTCGACCCCCCGACAGGACAAGCCCTGGGCCTGCAGCGCCTCGCGATAATCTTGGGGGCTGACCCGCAGGGTATTTACTCGCAGCCAGAGCGGAGCCGGTTGATTATTGGCGGCGGCAATCTCCGGCCATTCCTCGGGGTAGGCCGTGCGCAGACGTGCCGCCAGCCAGGCCGGGTGGCCCAGATCCGGATCAGCCAGCTGCACTTCCAGAGCCTCGCGCTCACGCAGAAAACGCCGCAGGACGGCATTCATCAATCCCTTGGCCCAGGATTTCTGCAGCGTTTCGACCATCTCCACCCAATCGTTCACCACGGCAAAAGCCGGTCTTTGACCATGGCGCAATTCAAAGAGCGCCAGATGCAGCAGGAATCCCAGATCGCGGTCTTCTTCGCGCCAGCTTTTGCGCAGCAACAAGCCCGATAATTTTTGTAGTAACAGATACTCCCGCAAGGTGCCCAATACCAGCCACTGCAAGGTCGCCCGCTCCGGGCCACTGACCGGGCTTCCGGCCAGCGCCTGGTCCACTTTTTCGCCTTCATCCACAGCCGCCAGGACCTGAATGGCGGTGCGCCGCAGCAATGTTCCATCGGCCATACCGGTATTTCGTTTCGACGTTGTTTTTTTGCTCATCCTAACGATTCTCCCCTGGCGGGATGGTAACCACGGATGAAATCACCCGCCGCGAGCTTCCCTTTGCCCGCCGGTTGCAAGAGCAATAATTCGAGCTGCCCTTCCCCGCAGGCTACCCGGAAGCTCTCCTTATGAATGGCGGTAATACTTCCGGGGGGCAGGTCTGCCGGCTCGGTCAGGGGTCGCGCCTGCCAGACGCGCAGACTTTTTTCCCGGAACAGGGTGTGGGCCACAGGGCTGGGATTGAAGGCGCGGATGTGTCGATCCAGTTGTGTGGCGGGCAACTGCCAGTCCAGCAAAGCTTCTTCTTTTTTGAGTTTACGGGCATAAGTCATCCGGCTTTCATCCTGCTGGACCGCCACGGAACGGCCCGCCCAGAGAGCATCCAGCGCCTGGCGGAGGGCGGTCTTACCCAGCACGGCTAAGCGGTCATGGAGACTGGTCGCCGTGTCATCGGGATGTATGGGGCAAGTCAGCATATGCCGCACTGGTCCGGAATCCAGTCCGGCCTCCATCTGCATAATCGCCACGCCAGTTTCCGTATCTCCGGCGGCAATGGCCCTGGCGATGGGCGCCGCCCCCCGCCAGGCGGGCAGGATACTGGCGTGAACATTGAGAGCACCGAGACGGGGAACATCGAGAATGGCCTGGGGTAGAATCTGTCCGTAGGCCACCACAATCAACAGATCCGGCTGCAAGCTGCGCAGCAGTTCCAGAGATTCCGGAGTTTTGCAGGATTCCGGCTGGAATACCGGGATACCGGACTCCCGGGCCAGCTGCTTGACCGGACTTTCCTGCAAATGACGGCCACGCCCGGCGGGTCGATCGGGCTGGGTGAACACCCCCACCAGGGTTTCCGGTCCGGCCAGCAATTCCTCCAGGACTATGCGGGCGAATGCTGGCGTTCCCGCAAAAACGAGACGTTTACTCACCTTGCCGCGCTCGCTTTTCCGCTTTGCGACGGATCAGATTCTGTTTAAGACGCGAGAGATGATCCACAAACAGGGTGCCGTTCAGATGGTCGATCTCATGCTGTATGCACACAGCCAGCAAGCCATCCGCCTCCAGTTCAATGGTTTTTCCTTGCACCGTCAAAGCCCGCAGGGTGATTTTTTCCGCCCGCCGGACCGTTTCCAGTACGCCCGGGACCGACAGGCAACCCTCTTTCATTTCTTCTTCACCACTGCGCGCGATAATTTCGGGATTTACCAGCACCATCAGATCATTGCGATTTTCCGAGACATCCACGACAATCAGACGCTGTCCGGCCGCTACCTGGGGCGCGGCGAGGCCGATTCCCGGAGCATCGTACATGGTTTCCGCCATATCATCGGCGAGCTGCTGGACCTGTTTGTCCACCCGGACGATGGGCTGAGCCATGTCCTTGAGGCGGGTATCGGGAAACTCGAGTATTTTCAGAAGGGACATATTACCACCACTTGTTGTCAGGACTTTCCGGCAAAAAACGTATCTTGGACTAATACTATCCCTTGCGGAAGTCCAGTGGAGATCATTACATGCACAAACATCAATGGCGCAACCTTGTTTTTAGCCTTGGTCTGAGCGCCCTGACCCCGGTCATAGCCCAGGCAGCGCCAGCCGCTATCCAATGGCGTACCCAACAAACTTACACCGTCAAGCCCGGTGATACCCTGTGGGGCATAGCCGGACATTTTCTGGTACACCCCTGGCAGTGGCCGCAGATATGGCACAAGAACCCCTACATCAAAAACCCCAACCTGATTTATCCCGGCGACCGTATCGTGCTGCGCTATGGCGCCAATGGTGAGCCTGAGCTCAGCCTCGAATCGCCCTTCAGCAGTGGCTCCCATTTTGTGGAACTGCGACCGGAGATGTCGACTGAACCTGTACCCACGATTTCTACCGGCGAAGTCATGCCCTTCCTGGGCAGTCCCGGCGTCATCGACAGTAAAAAGGACTTCGCCCAATTGCCCTACCTGGCCGCTGCGGCCAAGCAAAGGCCCACCTATGTGACCGGCAATACGCTTTATACCGTCGGACTGGACAAAGCCCCGGTGGGCAGTCGCTTCCATGTCGTCGCCTTAGGACCGGAATTGTTTCAAGCCAAAACCCATCGCTCTTTGGGTTATGCACTGGAAGATCTGGGCGAAGTGACGGTCCGTCAAAGCGGCCACCACGCGACGGTGCAACTCACCAAAATCCGTCGGGAAATTGATCTGGGTGAACGCCTGGTACCAGTGGCCAAAACCGCTATCCCCCATTATTTCCCCAGCGCACCACAGCAAGCTGTGGAGGGACACATCATCGGGCAACTGGAGGGGAATCCGGCACTCACCGTTGGTCAGGTAGTCATTATTGATCAGGGCAGCGCCAATGACCTTAAGCTGGGCAACATCCTGCAAATCCAGCGTGGCGGCGCAGTGGCCCGCAATGCGGTTACCGGCAAACCCTTTGCCCTGCCTGCCCAGACCATCGGTAACCTCATGGTCTTCCGGGTATTTCCGGAGGTGTCTTATGGGGTGATCACCACCGCTAAGCGAAGCATCACTGTGGGTGATGAAATCCACAGCCCTGGTCAGGCCGATGTTCCCGCCCCCCAATAATGTCTGATGCAGCCTGGCTGGCGCTCTGCCGAATATCCGGTTTAGGACCCGTTCGGCAGCAGGCTTTACTGGCGCGTTTCGCCACCGCCGCCGCCTGTTTTCAAACGGGTGCCGGTATGTTGCAGGACCTGGGCTTGTCGGCAAAACAAATTCACGCCCTGCAAAAGGAGCCTGAAGAGCTGCTCACGGCCGCAGATCGTCGTTGGCTGAGTAGTCCCGATACGGATTTATGTCGTTGGACAGATGCCGACTACCCGCCCTTGTTGCGGCAAATTCCTGACCCACCCCCGCTTCTGTTCATCCGTGGCCAGCGCTCCTGTCTGGTACAGCCCATGCTCGCCATTGTCGGTAGTCGTTCAGCCAGCGCGAGCGGGGCAATTACGGCGGAGGCTTTCGCCCGTAGTCTCGGCGAATCCGGCCTGTGCATTACCAGTGGTCTGGCCCTGGGTATTGATGCAGCGGCCCATCGCGGTGCTTTGACCAGTGGCAGCGTGGCGGTGCTGGGCACGGGCGCAGATCTGATTTACCCCCGCGCCAATCTGCAACTGGCGCATCGCCTCATCGAGCACGGTCTGATTATCAGCGAGCAAGCTCCTGAAACCGGTCCCCATAGCGGTCTTTTTCCGCGCCGCAATCGCATCATCAGCGGTCTCAGCCTGGGCGTACTCATTGTCGAGGCGGCCGAAAACAGCGGTTCGCTGATCACCGCCCGACTGGCCATGGAGCAGGGACGAGAAGTGTTTGCGGTTCCTGGCTCGATCCATTCGCCTTTATCCAGAGGCCCCCATCGCTTGATTCGTGAAGGCGCCAAACTGGTGGAAAGTGCCGAGGACGTGCTCAGCGAGCTGGGCCCGCTTTATGGGGCGTTACGCCAGGCACGGCCTGTTACAGCCCCGGCTAACTGGACGCCAGAAGACCCCCGCCAGGCCCGGGTCTGGGCCGCTATGGACTTTGATCCGCTGAGTGCAGAGGAAATTGCCGCGCGTTGTGGATTGACGCTGGGCGAGCTTTCGGCCATCCTCTTGGAAATGGAAATATCAGGTTATCTTACGGCCAGCCCCGGCGGCCGGTTCTGTCGCCTCCCTCCGGTATCCTGAAGGCTCTGGCATGGAAGACGTTATAGACATTATCAGTTACCTACTGGACCATCTCGACGACGAGGATGACGACGTTATCGAAGATCATCTGCGTGCGGTGGGTTTTCCCGATGCGGATATTCAACGCGCCCTCGACTGGATGGAAGGTTTTGCCGTGGAAGAGCAGGACGACACCAGTCCCCGGGCCTTGCGCGCCTATCATCCCTATGAACTGCAGAATCTTTCCGTAGCGGCGCGGGGGCAACTGCACGACTGGGAGCGCCTCGGTGTGATCAATGGCGCCATGCGGGAACGCATCATCGATCGCTTGCTGGCCCTCGATCTTGAGGATATGGATATGGAAACCCTCGACTGGGTAGCCTTCATGGTCATGGCCAATGATCCCGGCCCTGAAGCTTATTGGGTGGATGCCTTGTTGGATACCGACGGAACCCGGATACTGCACTGACTTATGGCTCATCAACTCGTCATCGTTGAATCTCCCGCCAAAGCCAAAACCATCCAGAAATATCTGGGGGATGATTTTGAGGTGCTGGCTTCCTATGGACACGTTCGCGATCTGCGCCCCAAAGAAGGGGCTGTTGATCCCGAACATGATTTTGCCATGCGCTACGAAGCCATTGAACGCAATGAACGGCATGTAGAAGCCATCATCAAGGCGCTGCGCAAAGCCGACAAGCTCTGGCTTGCCACTGACCCGGACCGCGAAGGTGAGGCCATTTCCTGGCACCTCGTCGAGCTTCTGCGGGAACGCCAGCAACTCGGTAAAAAGCCGGCGCAGCGCGTGGTTTTCCACGAAATTACCAAAAAGGCCGTTCAGGAAGCCATTGCCAATCCCCGCGAAATTGCCATGGATCTGGTCAATGCCCAACAAGCACGCCGCGCCCTGGATTATCTGGTGGGCTTCAATTTATCTCCGTTACTGTGGCGCAAGGTTCGTCCCGGTCTTTCGGCCGGGCGTGTACAAAGTGCGGCCCTGCGCCTGATCTGCGAACGGGAAGATGAAATTGAAGCGTTTGTCAGTCAGGAATACTGGACCATTGCGGCACGCCTGCAACACCAGGACAGCGACTTTGCCGGCCGGCTGACCCACTGGCAGCAGAAAAAACTCGAACAGTTTGATATCACCCGGGAGGAGCAGGCCGAGAGCATGCGCCAGGAGATGGAAGCCGATATCCTGCGGCAACCCCTGCAGGTGCGCGAGGTCGAGCGTAAAAACCGTCAGCGTCAGCCGGCAGCACCGTTTACGACGTCTACTCTGCAGCAGGAAGCCTCGCGCAAGCTCGGTTTCAACGCCAGCCGAACCATGCGGGTTGCCCAGCAATTATACGAAGGCATCAATATCGGCAGCGAAACCGTCGGTCTCATCAGTTACATGCGTACCGATGCCGTCAATCTTTCGGAAGAAGCCATCACCGAGATTCGCGGATTCATCGGCAGTCAATACGGGGATGAATTTGTCCCCGAAAGCCCGCGTCGTTATAAAACCAAAACCAAAAATGCCCAGGAAGCCCATGAAGCCGTGCGCCCCACGGATATCACCCGCATCCCCGACAAACTGCAAAACATTCTCGACAAGGATCTCTGGCGACTGTATGACCTGATCTGGAAGCGTAGCGTAGCCTGTCAAATGGCCGCCGCCCGTCTGGACATGGTCGCTGTGGATATGGATGCCGGCACCCACTGGACCTTGCGCGCCAATGGTTCCACCGTTACTTTTCCGGGATTTATGGCGGTGTATCAGGAAGGTAAGGACGAGGGCGACGAAGACGATAACCATCGGCTTTTACCACCCCTGCAAAAAGGCGATCAACCCCAGGTACATGGAATTGATCCGGAACAGCATTTTACCGAGCCGCCGCCGCGCTACAGTGATGCTACTTTGGTGAAAACCCTGGAGGCTCACGGTATTGGTCGGCCCTCGACCTATGCCAGCATTATTCAAACCTTGCAGAATCGAGAATATGTGGAAACCGAGCAGCGCCGTTTTCGACCCACCGATCTCGGTCGGGTAGTCGGCCGCTTTCTCGCCAATCATTTTGAACGCTATGTAGATTATAATTTTACAGCGGGCATGGAAGACGAGCTGGATGCCATCTCCCGTGGCGAAAAGCAATGGCAACCGGTGCTCAACGAATTTTGGGGGCCCTTTCGCGCCTTGCTGGACGAAAAAGCCAACGTCAGCCGCGCAGAAGCCACCAGCGAAGCCCTGGATGAAGCTTGTCCTCAGTGCGGCAAGCCCCTTTTCCTGAAACTTGGACGGCATGGACGCTTTGTGGCCTGTTCCGGTTATCCTGATTGTAACTACACCCGCCCCGTAGACGGGCCTCGTGAAGCTCCCGAGCCGGTGGGTCGCGACTGTCCGGACTGTGGCAAGCCCCTGGTTTATAAAACCGGTCGCTATGGTCGTTTTATTTCCTGTAGTGGTTACCCTGAATGCAAGCATATTGAACCTCTGACCCAACCCAAATCATCTGGAGTTGCCTGCCCCCAGTGTGGTGAAGGTGAGCTGGTGGAAAAACGCAGTCGTTATGGCAAGGTATTTTATTCCTGTAATACCTATCCAAAATGTACCTACGCTGTGTGGGGGCCGCCCGTTGCCAAAGCCTGCCCGCGTTGTGCCTGGCCCATCATGATCGAAAAAAGTGGCAAGCGACTGGGCGAACAACTTGCCTGCCCACAGCCTGAGTGTGGATTTCATTTTCAGGTCACGGCGAGCGAAGCCGAAATCGCCGCACTCCTGGTGAATTACACCCCTCCTCCCCCTCGGGAAAAACGTGCTGCGCCCGCAAAAAAGGCCGCACCTGCAGGTAAATCCACCCGTAAAACAACAAAAAGTACCGCCAAGGAAACCAGCAGCACTACCGGGGCCAAAAAATCGGCGCCGCGAAAATCGGCAAAGACGACACCCCCCGCCGAAAAGGACAAATCCACAAATCCCGCGCCACGAAAGCGCGCCAGCAAGAAAGTAGCCAGCGCATGACTTACGTTGTCACCGAAAACTGTATCCAATGCAAATATACGGACTGTGCCGAAGTGTGCCCCGTCGAGTGTTTTCATGAAGGGCCCAATTTTCTGGTTATTGATCCGGACGAATGCATTGACTGTGCCGCATGTATACCCGAGTGTCCGGCCGATGCTATTTTTGCCGAAGATGAAGTGCCCGAAGACCAACGGGATTTCACCGCCATCAATGCCGAGCTGACCAAAAAATGGCCCGTCATTTTACGCAAGAAAAACGCCTTGCCCGATGCTGAAACCTGGAACGGGAAGACCGACAAACGACCCCTTCTGAAAGAGGCGTAAACAGACCCCATGAAATGTTTCACGTGAAACATGTCAGCCAAAACATCTGACCAAGACAATCCTGCACTAGCCCCTCTCCGAATAAGTGGGGGCGTATTTACGCTCTCGGTACTGGAGCTGGACCATCAGGATCCTGCCTTGCTGAAGGCACGCATTGATGAAGAACATCGTCGCCATCCTTCAGCGGCCGCTTTTCACCAGGCCTCACCTTTAGTGCTGGACCTTGACGCCACTCCCGAAGCTGGTGCCCTGACAGAAATCATCACCGTGCTCCGGGAATCAGGATGGTTGCCTGTAGGCATACGCAATGCCTCGGCGACGCAACAGGCGCTCGCCCTATCCCTGCATTTACCCTTATTACGTGGACAAACCCAGGCATCACCTGCAGAGGCACCCGCCCAAAATATCCCGCCGCCACCCGATGCGGGAAGCGGATTGCTGATTGATCATCCCGTGCGCAGCGGCCAACGTAATTATGCCCGCAACGGCGATCTGGTTTGTCTGGCGACCGTCAATGCCGGTGCGGAAATCATTGCCGACCGCAATATTCACGTCTATGGACCGCTCCGGGGCCGCGCTCTTGCGGGCGTTAATGGCGATGAAAATGCCCGTATTTTCTGTATGTCCCTGGAGGCCGAACTCGTCTCCATTGCCGGTTTGTACCGGACCCTGGAACGCGACCATCCCCTCTGGGGAAAAGCTGCACAGATTTACAGCCGGGATGAGCAACTGCATATTACCCCCTTAAATTCATAATGATCGGGAGAAACAAACGTGGCCAAAATAATTGTCATCACATCCGGCAAAGGTGGGGTAGGTAAAACCACCACCAGTGCAGCTTTTGCCAGCGGTCTGGCCTTGCGCGGCTTTAAAACCGTGGTCATCGATTTTGATGTGGGCTTGCGCAATCTCGATCTGATCATGGGTTGCGAGCGCCGGGTGGTGTACGATCTCATCAATGTCATTCAAGGTGAAGCCAAGCTCCAGCAAGCCCTGATCAAAGACAAGCACTGCGAAAACCTCTATGTGCTCCCCACCTCGCAAACCCGGGACAAGGACGCACTCACCGTGGAAGGCGTCACCAAGGTGATGGACGAACTGCGCCAGGACTTTGACTATGTGGTATGCGATTCTCCGGCAGGTATTGAATCCGGCGCGCTCATGGCCCTGTATCATGCGGATGAAGCCATTGTCGTTACCAACCCCGAAGTTTCTTCCGTACGCGACTCCGACCGTATCCTCGGTATTCTGGCCGCACGCTCCCGGCGCGCCGAACAGGGCGAAGAGCCGGTCAAGGAGCACTTGCTTCTCACCCGCTATTCGCCCAAACGGGTGGAAGAGGGAGAAATGCTCTCGTTGGAGGACGTCAAAGAATTGTTACGCACGCCGCTGCTGGGGGTCATTCCGGAATCAGAAGTCATTTTACAAGCCTCCAATCAGGGGATTCCCGCCGTCCATATGGGCAATACCGATGTAGCAGAAGCCTACAAGGATGTGGTCGCCCGCTTCCTTGGTGAAGAAAAACCCCTCCGGTTTATTCAGGCTCCGAAGGTGGGGTTTTTCAAGAAGCTGTTTGGAGGCTGATATGTCCATACTTGACTATATTCTCGGTTCCCGTAAAAAAACGGCCCACGTCGCCAAGGATCGTCTAAAACTTATCCTGGCGCATGAACGCGAGGCGGGTGGACCGGACTTTTTGCCCGATTTGCAGGAAGAATTACTGGCCGTTATTGCCAAATACATTCCCGTAGATAAAAATAACATCAAGGTCAGCATGGAAAGAAAAGGCGACTTTGAAGTCCTGGAGCTGAACATACTCTTCCCTGACCAGCATTGATTTTGATAACGATGGTACAGCCCCAGTATCAGGAGAGAGTCTCATGCGGATGGTCAATGCGTATCTCAATGTAATCCAGAATAATTACTTCCAGTTTCAAGGACGGATGCATCGGGCGGAGTTCTGGTGGTTTGCCCTGATGAATTTTTTGGTCGCTCTGGGCATAATTATTGCTGTTATCATGTTACTCAAGATGAAGAATATCGGTATCATCATTTTGGGTATTTATTATCTGGCATTATTGCTACCCACCCTGGGTGCCCAAGTCAGAAGACTGCATGATATCGGTTTGTCAGGATGGTGGCTGCTCATCGGACTGGTCCCCTATGTAGGCGGCATTGCCTTGCTGATCATGGAAATTTTACCGTCAAAGCCGAGCGGTGAAAAATATGGTCCTTACCATGATTCAGTGGCTTAATCACTTCTAGTCCATTTTTCGCAAAAAATCAGCGCCAAACCATATTCCGGCCTGTGCCTTCTTCACCGGCCGGATGAATTACATTGTCAGCGCAACGTCGTTTTGAACGCAATAATTATCTAAGCGCGTAAATGATCCAGCCACTGGCTGGAAATCCTTTCCAGCAAGCGATTCTGACTTTGTCTGGCGGTAAGATTATCCAGATCCACCCAGGCCAGGGGCTGGTCCTGGCCGGCGCAGGAAAATACCGCTTTGGTGCGTTTGCCGGTTTCCGGATCAATCTGCCACTGTAAACACTGGGCACAGACGCCTTTGAGCATACACTGCATGGGGCTGCCCACCGTGGCTACGGCTTCCAGGTCTGCGCGGAAGTAATGACCCAGCGTTCCCTTCAGTGCTTGCTGGAAACCCTTGAGCAAACCGGTGGAGCCCATGACCATCAGTCGATCTACCTGCGCGAGGGAAAGCCCGGATCTTAACGCCTGTTGACCAGGTAGTTCACCGGCACCGTAAGCCCGTAATAACTCGACCATGTCACCGGCTTCCACGCTCAGGTCCTGGGGACGATGGCTCTCGATGAGAGGACCACTGCCCGTACACCAGATAATCTGATCGGCCGCTGCTTCCAGTTCCGCCTGATTATCCAGTTCGCTGGCCTTTCCCAGGGCGGCGACATACAGAACCCGATTACCCGCAGCACGCAGCGCGGGACCGATATCCAACATGACCGCAGCACCCCAGCGTCCCGCCACCACCAGAATGGTTTTATCCTGGGGTATGTCGGTCGGGGCGCCGGTGGGGCCCATCAAAATCAGAGGATCTCCCGGCTCCAGACTACCCACCAGACGCGGGCCAGTCCCCCACTGCAAGACCATCAGGCGAATGGCATCGCCCTCCACGCCGGCGCCACTGACCGTCAAGACGGGTATCTGCAAACGGGTGCCCTGCAGCACCGGGCTATGCGTCTCAAAAGTCTGCAGGCGGAAAAACTGACCCGGCCGGAAATTGCGTGCGGCCAGGGGTGCCTTGATCCACATTTCCGTTACCGCTGGGTTACTACGGTCCACGCGCAGTACCCGCATGCTCAGAAGATCCCGGAGGGTTTCCTGAAAGGCGTCAAGTCCTTCTGCACCCTTCGGAGCAAGGACCGCCAGGCTTTGCATGACCTGGGGATAACTGGCCTTGGCGGAAGCAATAGCCTTGACGACACTGCCATGAAACACCGGGTGGGTATCACCGATAAAGCTGACCCGATGGGATTGCGCATCGGTATAGGACGTAAACGGTCCGGATTCCGGCGCTTTGCAGTGTTCGGCCACCTGCACCGCTTGCAGGGCGCTCTTGCCGTGGGCCACATGGGTCTGGAAGTGATCGCCGTCCAGTTGCAAAGTGCCGGGATATTCCCTTTCGTAAATAGTGTTGGGGACAGTCCCTGCCGCAATGAACACGGCCCGGGCGGGTAAGCGGACTTCCTGATCGCTGCTCAACCAACGGCCTTCGGCCTCGCGCATCTGCCGGAAAACCATCTGGGCAATGTGCCCATAGCCATCCAGCTCCGCCCGCAATGGGTCCAGACCTTCGGCGTAATACAGCCCTTCTTCCATGGCCTTGATCAGTTCTTCATGATTGCGGGTATAGGCCGGAGACTGGCGCATACCCTTGCGATAAGCCAGGGTGACCCCACCCCAAGACTGAATCAGCGGCACAAAATCCGGAGCTTCTCCCGCTGCCTGGGCCCGCCTCCGTTCTTCACGGACCAAACGCCCATGGGCGAGAAACTCTTCCAGAATTTCCGTATCCTCGGCAGAAAGTCCGGCGCGGATTTTCTCTTCGCCCAGGCGCTGGGACATCTGTTCATAGCGGTCCAGGACTTTTTCCACCTGACGGATGTAATAGGCCTGCACTTCGGTGGCCGTATCCACCGCCGTGAGTCCACCGCCAATGACCACGGCGGGCAGACGCACCTGCAAATTGGCGAGGCTGCTCTTTTTTCCGGCACCGGTCAGTTGCAGGGCCATGAGGAAATCGCTGGCCTGACGCATCCCCCGCGCCAGACTTTCCCCCATGGGCACTACCCTGGGCAAACCCGCACCGGTGGCAATACACACATGATCAAAACCCAGCGACCAGGCATCTTCCAGGGTGATGGTACCGCCCAGTCGCACGCCACCGAAGATCTGAAAGCCGGGACGCCGCGCCAAGGTCAGATAAATGAGCTTGAGAAAATTCTTGTCCCAGCGCACCGTGATGCCATATTCGGCTACACCGCCAAAACCCAGCAAAATCCGGTCATCCAGATCTTCCTGCAAGGTACTCCAGTCACGAATGGGTGCGCTCAGCCAGGCCTCGGGTAGGGGTTCGATTTTCAGACCATCAATGCCCACTACCGCGCAGCCTTCCTGAAGAAGATGGTGGGCCATGGTGAAGCCCGCCGGGCCCATACCTGCCACCAGCACTTTGCGGCCATTGTAGGGTTGTGCAGCAAATTGTACGGCCCGCAGAGGGTTCCAGCGGGTCAGTAAATCATAAATCTCGATGCCCCAGGGCAAATTCAAGACATCGGTAAGAATCCGGGTTTCAATCTGGGGAATATTGACGGGATCCTGCTTCTGATACACACAGGCTTTCATACAGTCATTACAAATCCGATGACCGGTGGCTGGAACCATGGGATTGTCCACCATGGCCATGGCCAGTGCGGCGAGGTTCAGCCCGTCGCGCTTGAGTATCTGCATTTCCGAGATTTTTTCTTCCAGGGGGCAGCCCGTTAGCGTCACGCCCAAGGGATCGACCTTCAGACCCAGTTCCGGGACGCCCTTTTTCTCGGGAAAACCCCGGGAACAGAAATCACCATCATGATCGTGGCAATACAGACAATAATGGACTTCACTCTGAACACTGCGCGAGTCCATGCGCAAATCCGTCAGATGGAAGCTGTCGCGGCGACGCAGGGTGCCATCGGGCGCCACGTAGGGAGCTCCCGGTACCTGATCCAGTTTTTTCAGGGGCACGAGGGCTTCATGGTCCACCCGTTGCGGCAGACGGAAACTTGACCAGCCCGACACCGCCAGAGCTGCCTGGGGATCTTGCAAAATCAGGGCACACCATTGAGTCAGGCGCTGTATGTCCTCGGCATGGGCACTTTCATCCTGGAGCCATTGTTCGCCGAGTCGGGAAATCGCCCATTCCCGATCTTCCTCGGGCCAGGCCCGTTGGCGAATCTGCTGATCCAGCCACTGATCCAGATCGGCAAAAGTTTCGGGAAATTCGCCGCGATAGCGACGAGCGCGACGCAGCACAAAATGTTTTTTGAAATCCATGACCACATCATGGCTGCGGGTTTGCGCCTGCAATTCGGAGACTTCTTTCTCCAGGCTGAACAGGCCCGCAATGAACTTTTCCAGATGGGGGGCGAGCTGCAGCAGGAATTCGCTTTGTTCCTTGCTGGCCGGGAGCACGCCCTGGGCACGGTAAATGCACAGCGCATCAGCCAGCTCCGGGTCAGAAGTCTTGAGGCTCTGGAGAAACGCCTGATCCAGGCGGGCAATCCCCACATCTGTAAAAAGTTCTTTATATTCAAAACCAACTAGATTCAGCACCCTATTCTCCCATTCGCGTAGGCCCTAACATGTTGCCCACTTTCATCAAACTGTCACATTTTGCTGGCATTATAGACCCATGTCACGTTTTCAGGATGATTTTATGCCTCAATACCGCAGTATTTTCCTGTCCGATGTCCACCTCGGTACCCGAGGCTGTCAGGCAGAAAGTCTGCTGGACTTTCTGCGCCATAATTCCTGTGAGCATTTATACCTGGTGGGTGACATCATTGATTTATGGCGCCTCAAGATTCGCTGGTACTGGCCGCGCAGCCACAACACAGTGGTGCAGAAAATTCTGCGTCTGGCCCGTTCCGGGGTCAGTGTCCGCTATATTCGGGGTAACCATGATCCCGTCTATGAACTGCTCTCCGATTATGTCCAGCGCCAGGATGAAAGCATATCTCTGGGAGACATTGCCATTCTCCGTGAAACCGTCCATGAAACCGCCGACGGCAAACAACTCTGGGTCATACACGGTGATCAGTTCGATGCGGCCATGCGCTATGCCACCTGGCTGATTCACCTGGGGGATCATGGCTATACCCTGCTGCTCTGGCTCAATCGCTTGCTGCAAAGCCTGTTTCGCCGCCTGGGTCTGCGCCGGCACTGGTCCCTGAGCGCTTACATCAAATATCGCGTCAAAAAAGCCGTGCAATTTATCAATGACTACGAACACCTGCTGGCCGAAGAAACGGCCCGGCGGGGTTATGCCGGAGTCATTTGTGGTCATATTCACCATGCCGAACAGAAAACCATAGATGGTATCCTGTATTACAACGATGGCGACTGGGTGGAAAGCTGTACGGCGTTGGTAGAACACATGGACGGCCAGATGGAAATCATCCACTGGCCGGTGGTGCTGCGTTTTGATCAGGATGTAGCTGCCTGATCAAAACCGGTACTAGACTAGATGTCCAGTCGTGATACAAAACGGGCGTTCTCTTCGATGAAGCGCCGCCGTGGCTCTACGGCATCCCCCATCAACATGGAAAAGACTTCATCGGCAGCGATGGCATCCTCCACATCCACCCGAACCAGTCGGCGGTTTTCGGCATTCATGGTAGTTTCCCAGAGCTGCTCCGGGTTCATTTCGCCCAGACCTTTATAGCGCTGTATTTCCACACCCTTGCGGGCATCAGCCAGGAGCCAGTCCATAGCCTCGCGAAAGCGCTGCACGGATCGGGATTTTTCGCCTCTTTTGATCTGCGCGCCCGGAGACATTTGGCCTTCAATATTCCGCGCATATTCGGCGAGGTGGCGATATTCGCCACCCGCAAAAAAATCCTGGTCAAAAAAACGGACCTCCTGACTGCCATGATGTTCCCGGCGAATCACCAGCCGCAAGGCATCTCCCTCACCAATTTTCTCGACTTGATAATGTTCGGCGGGCAGGGCTGTGGCACTGAGCGCGGCGTGCAGCGCCCGGGCAAAATGCTTCCAGTCTTCCTCACTGGCCGACTCGCCATGGATCGGGGCAAGAGTGGCCAATGCCCAGAGGAGGGTTGACGGATAACGTCTTTCCAGACGCTGTACCAAAGCTTCAATGTTCTGGTACTGGCGCATCATGCCCGCGAGCTGCTCGGGACTGACCGCCTCCGTTTCGGCGGCGGGATGAAATTCAGCTCCCTGCATGGCCATTTCCCGCAGATAAGCCGCCAGCTCCGTATCATCCTTGATATAGCGTTCGTCCTTGCCTTTTTTGACCTTGTAAAGAGGAGGTTGGGCAATATAAATATGCCCATGTCCCACCAGATCAGGCATCTGCCGGTAGAAAAAAGTCAGCAGCAGGGTACGGATGTGACTGCCATCCACATCAGCGTCAGTCATGATGATGACACGGTGATAGCGTAATTTCGCGAGATCAAAATCTTCCTTGCCAATGCCGGTGCCCAGAGCCGTGATGAGGGTACCGATTTCATCGGAAGACAGCATTTTGTCAAAACGGGCGCGCTCGACGTTCAAGATTTTTCCCTTGAGGGGCAAAATCGCCTGATGACGACGATCCCGCCCCTGTTTTGCCGAACCACCGGCTGAATCGCCTTCCACCAGATAAATTTCGCAAAGTGCCGGGTCTTTTTCCTGGCAATCGGCGAGTTTGCCGGGCAGATTGGCAATATCCAGAGCACCCTTGCGTCGGGTCAGTTCCCGGGCTTTGCGCGCGGCTTCTCGCGCCCGCGCGGCATCGACAATTTTGGCGGCGACGGCCTGGGCTTCTTTGGGGTGCTCATCCAGAAAAATCGTCAGGGCTTCCGCCATGGAGGATTCCACCACCGGTTTCACTTCGCTGGAAACCAGTTTGTCCTTGGTCTGGGAAGAAAACTTGGGATCCGGTACCTTGACGGAAAGCACGGCCGTCAATCCTTCCCGGGCATCATCACCGGTGACCGACACCTTGGCCTTGGCCAGAGTACCTTCCCTTTCCATATATTGATTGAGGGTCCGGGTCAAAGCTGCGCGAAAACCTGCCAGATGCGTACCTCCATCATTCTGGGGAATGTTGTTGGTGTAGCAGAGTACGGTTTCGTTGTAGCCTTCATTCCACTGCAAGGCCGCTTCCACCACAATGCCGTCGCGTTCTCCACTCAGAGTGATGACATGGGGATGAATGGCGGTTTTACTGCGGTTGAGATGCTCCACAAAGGCACGAATCCCGCCATCGTAATGAAAAATCTCTTCACGATTGACTCTTTCGTCGAGCAGGGTGATATGTACCCCGGAATTCAAAAAAGCCAGTTCACGCAACCGCTTGGCAAGAATTTCAAAATGGAACTGGGTATCGGCAAAAACTTCCGGGGAAGGTTTGAAACGAATCACAGAACCATGTCGGCTGGAAGCTTCACCCCGGGCAATGGGAGCGAGGGGAGCCCCATCGGCATAGGACTGGGTCCAGACAAAACCATCGCGGTAGATGCGTAACTGGAGAGAACTCGACAGGGCATTGACCACGGAAACGCCCACCCCGTGCAAGCCCCCTGAGACCTTGTAGGAATTATCATCAAACTTGCCGCCAGCATGGAGGATGGTCATGATGACTTCGGCGGCGGAGCGTCCTTCTTCAGCATGCACGTCCACCGGAATACCGCGTCCGTTATCACTGACGCTGACGGATTCGTCATCATGAATGGTGACCACGATAGTATCGCAATGTCCGGCCAGGGCTTCATCAATGGCATTATCCACCACCTCAAAAACCATATGATGCAAGCCGCTACCATCATCGGTATCGCCGATGTACATGCCCGGGCGTTTGCGTACTGCCTCCAGTCCTTTCAAAACCTGAATGCTGGAAGAATCGTACTTATCCGTCATCTGTCAATTTCCTTTTCAAGCTGGCCATGGGCCAGATAAAACTGCTTGCCTGCTTCACCTGCGGGAATCTGATCTGTTGCAGTAACCGCTGCAAAAACCTGTACTCCCAGCCGATTCAACTGATCCATCCACCAGATTCGGGCCGATTGATCCAGCTCTGCGGCAAAATCATCTATCAATATCACCGGTAACTGATAACCGGATTCCTGGATCAAGCATAACTGGGCTATGCGATAGGCCAGTCCCAACACCCGTAATTGTCCACGGGAAAGAATATCCAGCGCCAGTTTCTGGCGAATTCTGAAAACCAGATTGGCCCGGTGGGGACCACTATGGGTATAGCCCATTTCCCGATCCGACTCCAGATCGCGCAATAGACTTTCCCGCAAGGTCAAGCCCTCTTTCCAGCCGTTCTGGACATGCAGACTCAAAGTGTCTGCATGTCCAGACCAGGCCGCCCACAACTTTTGCAGAGGCTCTTCCACCCGCAGCAGATAATCCTGCCGACGTTGCTGGATGCTCTCGCCTGCTTCTGCCAGCGCCGTATCCCAGGGACTTTGACCATGGGGCTGTTTCAGCCAGGCGTTGCGCTGCGCCAAGGCACGCCGGTATTCCCGGAAAATCTGACCATAGTGAGCATCCACATAATATATGCCCCAATCCATGATCCGCCGCCGGTCTTCTGCACTGCCTGCCACAAAATGGCTGTTTTCACTGTGCAGACTTTGCAGGGGCATTATGTCCAACAACTCCCAGGCCGAGTGGATGGACTCCCCATCATAACGTATTTCCCGCTCTTCGCCACGTCTGCGCAGCGCCAGAAAGTGATCGGGCATTCGGGCGCTGAGGAGGTATTCACTCTCGCCATCGCGGAGCAGATTGCGTGGTCCATGCCGCCAGGTCTGCCCCGTACCGAGAATATGCAGGGCTTCCAGCACAGTACTTTTCCCGGCACCGTTGGCCCCTATCAACCAGTTCCAGCGCGCATGGGTCTGAAGTTGCAGATTCTTAATGCAGCGCAAGGACCTTATTTGTAACGACTCCAGAGGCATGTATGGCAATAAATTCTGGATTGGATCACAAACGCACAGGCATCAAAATATAGAGGGGATTATCGACATCCATAGGAGTGAAAACAGCGGCACTGTTCCCTTCCTTGACGCGCATCCGGATTTGATCTTGGTTGAATATCTGAATGGTGTCAGTGAGATAGCGGCTATTGAAGGCAATATCCAGGGCCTGACTTTGGTAGGCGATGGTCAGTTCGACTTCGCCTTCTTCCTGTTCTTCATTGCGACTGCGCAGGGTCATGAGATTGTCGTCCAGATGGACCTGAGTGGTAGGATTGCGGTCACTGACCAGTACTTCACTTTGCTGCAAGGCACTTTTGAAACTCTGGCGGTCGATAACCGCGAAAAAAGGATGTCCCTGGGGGATGACCCGACGATAATCGGGATACTTGGCATCAATCAATTTGCAGGCAAATTGCTGGGAACCATCATCCAAAACAAAGCTGGTGTCGGAAAGAGAGAGTTGAATATCTCCCGTAGAGACAATACGTAATAACTCCATGACTGCCTTGCGTGGCAGAATACATTGGAAACTCTCAGCTTCGAGGCTGCTGGCGAAGGGCAGTGTCATCATGGCCAGACGATGACCGTCGGTAGCGACCAGCCGCATTTCCTGGCCCTGGATTTCCAGAAGAACACCATTCAGAAAAATGCGGGCATCATTTTGTGCCATGGTATTGGCTGTTACCGCCAGTGCTTCACGAAACTGGGCAGCATCACAATTACCCTGGCAGCGATTGCTATGAATGCTGAGATAGGGGAATTGGGAGGCGGGGAGTACATGCAAGGTAAAGCGGCTTTTGGCGGCTTTGAGTAGCAGTTTGTCGCCATCCGTGTGGAATTCCAGAGGCGTGTGTTCTGGCAAGGCCCGGCAAATATCGTAGAGTTTGCGCGCCGGAACTGCACAACTTCCAGGCATATCCACTGGATGATCCTTGTCCACACTCAGTTGGACTTCCTGGTCTGTAGCAATGAAACGGCAGTGTTGTCCGGCCGCTTCGATGAGTACATGGGCTAGTATGGGTTGTACAGGCCGACGGTCGGCAATATTGGCCATGTTTGCCAGTACCGGCAGGATATCTTCACGATCCATGGTGAGTTTCATCAGGAAATGCTCCTTGCTGGTTTTATTAAATAAAATGCTTTCTTCTTTTTAACTGCTATTATTATTAAGGCCCGTATAGCCTGTGGGAAACCGGGATATCTGTTTGTTATGAGATGATTTTTACAGACGCAAAACAGTCTGTGAAGCTGTGGATAAGGGGGTATGACCGGGGATAAAAAAGGGGGGTGATTTTCATACATGATCAGCTCAGGACTTATCCCTGGGGTTTTCCACAGCTTCCTCTTGATCGGCTTCATGCGCCGAGAATCCTGAGCAAATTATGATAATCTTCATTAAGTTGAGAGTCTTCCTGACGGAGTTTCTCAATCTGGCGGCAGGCATGCAGAACCGTCGTGTGATCGCGACCACCGAAGGCTTCTCCAATCTCCGGGAGGCTGTGATTGGTCAGTTCCTTGGTCAGTGACATGGCCACCTGTCGGGGCCGGGCAATGTTGCGACTGCGGCGTTTGGACTGCATGTCAGAGCCCCGGATATGGAAATATTCGGCGACGACTTTCTGGATGTTCTCTAGACTGACCATGCGTTTCTGAACATCGATCAGATCGCGCAGTGCTTCCCGGGCGGTGTCCAGATTATAGGGTTTATGAGTGAAGTTGACGTGCGCGACCACCCGCCGTAATGCACCTTCCAGTTCCCGCACATGGGAGCGGATTTTTTCGGCAATAAAAAAAGCCACTTCTTCAGGGAGCTGAATTCCGATTTCTTCGGCCTTGCAAAGGACAATGGCCATGCGGGTTTCGAGATCGTGGGGCTGAATGGCGACAGTCAAGCCCCAGCCGAAACGGGACTGCAGTCGTTCTTCCAGATTTTCCACTTCCTTGGGGTAGCGATCGCAAGTAATGATGATCTGCCGTCCCCCGTCAAAAAGGGCGTTGAAAGTATGGAAAAATTCTTCCTGGGTACGATCCTTTCCGGCAAAAAACTGAATGTCATCAATCAATAGGGCATCGAGCTTGCGATAGCGCTGCTTGAATTCATTGATGGTGTTGTGTTGTAGGGAACGGACCATATCCATGATGAAGCCCTCGGCGCTGACATACAGCACCTTGGCATCGCTGTTGCGCTGGAGAATCGCATTACCGACGGCCTGCATGAGGTGGGTTTTCCCCAGACCGACGCCCCCGTAAATGTATAATGGATTGTAAGACTTGCCCGGATGTTCGGAAACCTGGCGGGCGGCGGCGACGGCGAGCTGATTGGATTTGCCTTCGACATAGGACTGAAAGGAAAAACCCGGATTGAGACGATTGCCGTTGCGCGGATCGGTGCTGACCGGCGTCGGGCTGGCGGGATTTTGTGGCTCTGTCAGTACGGCGGCAGCTGCTGTATCCAGATCAAAGCGCAACAGCATCCCCGGCGCCAATTCGGCCAGTACCGCTTCCAGCAAGTCCAGAAGACGCTCCCGGACCCACTGCATGACAAAAGGGTTCGGTGCAAATAGATGAAATTCGTTACCATGGAGTTCACCCCGCAATGGTCTCAGCCAGGTATTGAACTGCTGAGGTGTGGTTTGCTCCTGTAACTGCACACAAAGCGCATCCCAGAGGGCATCCCCATCGCGCAGGGCGGGTATCATTGAATCACGGCGCATACGTAACCTGGTCGAGTGCTGGGCGGTAAAATCGTGATGTTTGAACACGACAGTCTGTTGCCGCAGTATAGCCAAGTGAGGCGATCTGCGCCAGTATATAGTGGTGTGAGGGTGAAAACGTTATCTGTAAAGATATTTAACTTTATGCGCGATCAATAAAATCATTAACAAAAACATTATATGATATTGTTTATGAATAAACAAAAAATATATTTTAAATGATCAACCAATAATGAAAGGTAAATTTTTTTTGATATTTTCTGACATGGAAAATGCAATACGAATTTTTATGGACGATTATTTCTGAGTGAGGGCTGATATCCCTCTGATCTTGCAAAGGAAGACTTTTAATGATGACGGGTCCAGTAGTGATTACCGGTGCGGGAAGCGGTATTGGCCGGGCCTTGGCACTGGTATATGCCGAAGCAGGCCGCCCCTTGCTCCTGCTCGGGCGAAGTCAGCAGTCCCTTGATGCTACCGCAGAACAGGCACGTTCCCGGGGAGCCGTGGTGCGAGCCATAAGCGTAGATATTGGCCATGCCGAGCTTCTTGACGAAATAGCCCGGGTCTTTGCCGAAGAATTTGGTAAAATCGCGATAGTGATTGCCAACGCGGGGATCAGTCATGGAACCCTGGCTCTGGAGAGGGAAGATCGCCCGGTTTTTGCAGAAATCATCAGGACCAATCTGCTGGGAATGGATAATACCTGCAGTGCTTTTCTCCCCTATCTGGCGCTGGATGGGCGAATTGCCGGGATTGCCAGTGTGGCGGGCTTTCGGGGCTTGCCAGGAGCCGCTGCTTATTCGGCCTCCAAAGCTGGCGTGATCGCCTATCTGGAAAGCTTGCGTCTAGAATTGAAAAAACGCGGGACGAAGGTTTGCTGTATTGCCCCGGGCTATATCGCCACACCCATGACGGCGGAAAATCATTATCCCATGCCCTGGTTGATGGATCCCGACAAGGCTGCCCGAAAAATGCGCCGTGCCATTGATCGTGGTCAGCCGTGGCTCGTGATCCCCTGGCAAATGGCGCTGGTAGGCATGATTTTGCGGCTTCTACCCATCGCTTTGTATGATCGACTGTTCATGAAGATTAAGGGTAAGGCAAGAAAAAACCATGGGATATAATTTACATAAACCTGTACATGTTCTAATGATGTAGCATGTACCGAACCAATTCAGCAGGTTGCGGATCAATAAGTTTTCCACAATGTGATGATGCTTGGTTTAGGAGAACCTTTTCTGAAGAAACTTTCGCTGTCATTTATAACTATATGAAATTTAAATTAAATAAGGTTTAAAAATTCGGTAAAAAATGTTTCAATACTGAAACAAGTCAGTGAAAATAAGATCCTGGCATTTATATCCACAAAGTTATCCACAGAAACCAACGGGTTCTCAACATATAAAACCCCCCTTGCGGGGGGTGATGAAAGCCGCTGGAATAGAGCTTTTCAGGCAGGTTGTAGTCGGGGTTTCAGCAACCACATCTGGATCAAGCTCAGGAACATCTCCAGCAGGGCAATCGGACAGGACAGGGCTCCTCCAATCAGCACCAGCCAGACGAAAGCCGGGTTCTGGTGGGTCAGGAACCAACCACTGAAATCCACCAGCATGGCAATAAAGGGCAGGATGATCAGAGTGTATTTAAGGCCATTGGGGAAACGTGACTTGCTGAATATCCAGCCGGCCACCCAAAATATAACCCCGAGCATGGTCAGGTGAATCATTCCGTTGAGAAGCATGGTGCTCAGACTCATGCCGGTATCCACCTTGGCGACCGTTTTGACATCGGCGTAGGTGACCAGGGGCGGATTATGCAGGACTTTGGTCATGGCCACGCTATGACATTTCAGACAGTTTCCAGCGATCAGGGGTTTGATGGCCGAGTTGTAGTCGGCCTCCGTTTCCCCGGAGGCAATCCAGTGGTTGACCGCCGCGACCATTTTCGGTTTATCGGCCGCCGACATGCCTGCATAATCCATCATGCGCGGCAGTACAGTTTGCAAGGTGCTGGAACTGCGATTGCCGTAATAGTGTTGGGCAACGGCCTGAACGGTTAATCCATTATTACCACCTACTGTAATGTATACATAGGCTTCTGCGACCAAAAGGCCCAATCCCACCAGGAAAATAAATCCCGTATGGACCAGTTTTTCTGCTAGACTCAATTCCGGCAATTGCCGCATGTGGTTTTCCTCCATGAATGATGTCGTTAGGATAGGATCTGCGTGGCAAATAAAAGCAATTTTCCTGCCGGTTTTGCGGGTTGTCCATGCATCCCCCGGTAGTTCTCAGTATTGGTGGTTCGGATCCCAGCGCGGGTGCCGGCATTCAGGCGGATCTGCTGACTCTTGCCGGTCTGGGTGTGCATGGCTGTACGGCCATCACCGCACTGACGGTGCAGGATTCTGTCAATGTCCAGGGCTTCAGTCTGGTGCCACCCAAGCAATGTCTGCAACAGGCCCAGGCCATTATGGACGATATCCCGGTGCGGGTGATCAAAATCGGCATGCTGGGATCTGCGGAAATGGTTACGGCGCTGGCGGACTGGCTGGCGCAGTATCCAGATATTCCCGTGGTACTGGACCCGGTCATGGCGGCTGGGGGCGGTACTTCCCTGGCGCTGGCCGGACTACGTGAGGCAGTGATTCACCGGCTTCTGCCCAAAATCACCATTCTCACCCCCAACGCACCGGAGGCGCTGTTGCTGGCCGATGTTCGGGACCTGGAAAGCGCGGGTGCGTGGCTTAATCAGCAAGGCGCGCAATGGGTGCTGATCACCGGAGGCCATGGGGATACTCCGGAACTGGAAAATCGCCTGTATCATCTGGAACTCTTGCAGCAGATTTTTTATCAGCAGTGGCTGCCACAGCATTATCATGGGTCGGGATGTACCCTGGCTTCGGCCATTGCTGCAGGGCTGGCCAAGGGGATGGAGCTGCAGCAGGCGGTGCAGGAGGCCCTCGACTTTACCCACGCAGCCTTGCGCCAGGCTTACCCTCTGGGACGCGGTCAGTATTTTCCCCGACGCTTTTATCAGCGCGAAACCGCCCAGGATGCCCATGAACAGGGGTAAACATACCATCGCCGGTTTATATGTCATCACCGACGCACATTGGATGCCGGAGCCGGGTTTTCTGGAAAAGGCCGAAGCGGCCTTGCGCGGCGGGGCGCGTATCCTCCAGTATCGGGATAAAGGGGATCCTCTGAGAGACGGAGAGCGGCGCCGCCAGCAGGCCGGCGCCCTTCGCGATTTGTGCGCGCAGTACGATGCCCTGTTCGTGGTCAATGACGACCCGGAGCTGGCCAGGGCCGTGCAGGCACCCGCGCTGCATGTGGGCGCAGAGGATGCCCCCGTGGCAGCTTTGCGAGACGCATTCGGTCCGCAACTGTGCATAGGCGTGTCCTGCTATGCTTCTCTGGACAAAGCCCGACAGGCGGTCCGGGATGGCGCCGATTATGTCGCCTTTGGCGCCTTTTTCCCCTCGCCCAGCAAACCCCGGGCAACACGGGTGGATCTGCACGTTTTGCAAACGGCACGGGCAGAGCTGAAGATGCCTCTGGTCGCCATCGGCGGCATTACAGAGGATAATGGCAGCCAACTGATCGCCGCCGGTGCTGATGCCCTGGCGGTGATCTCCGGAGTATTTGCGCCGCCGTCGGTCGGCGAGGTAGAGCAGGCAGCCCGGCACTTTGCGGCCTTGTTTGATGATTCAGGAAACAAATCCAAGGAGTAATAATGACCCAGACTTCACACGCTTTATTTCAGGCAGCCCAGCAGTGTATTCCCGGTGGTGTCAATTCTCCGGTGCGTGCCTTTCGCGGCGTGGGCGGGGATCCGGTATTTATCGATCACGCCGAAGGGGCTTGTTTTTGGGATGTGGAAGGCAAGCGCTATATTGACTATGTCGGCTCCTGGGGGCCGATGATTCTCGGTCACAATCATCCCGAAGTCCGCGCCGCAGTGCATGCCCAGGTCGAGAAGGGGTTGGGTTTTGGCGCCCCTACGGCCATTGAAGTGGATATGGCCGAAATGGTCTGTGCGCTGGTTCCCGGCATGGAGTCTGTGCGTATGACTTCCAGTGGCACCGAAGCGGTCATGACGGCCATCCGTCTGGCCCGGGGTTATACCGGCCGCGATAAAATCATCAAATTTGAGGGAAACTATCATGGTCATAGTGACAGCCTGTTAGTGAAAGCCGGTTCCGGTGCCCTGACTCTGGGGCAGCCTTCCAGCGCCGGTATTCCCCGGGAAGTCAGTCAGGACACCCTGGTGCTTCCCTATAATGACTTGTCCGCCATAGAAGCCATGATGCAGCAGTACGGCTTTGATATTGCCACTACCATTGTCGAGCCCGTCGCCGGGAATATGGGTTGCGTCCCGCCCGAGCCGGGTTTTCTGGAGGGGCTACGCGCGCTCTGTGATCAATACGAATGTGTGTTGATATTTGATGAAGTCATGACCGGTTTCCGGGTGGCTTTGGGGGGTGCCCAGAGTCTTTACGGGGTTCGTCCGGATTTGACGACTTTCGGTAAAATTATCGGAGGCGGATTACCGGTGGGAGCGGTAGGAGGGTCCCGCGACATCATGGAATATCTGGCACCCAATGGCCCGGTGTACCAGGCGGGAACCCTGTCGGGAAATCCGGTAGCCATGGCGGCCGGTCTGCAGACCCTGCGCCTGCTGACCGCTCCCGGATTTCACGAACAACTGGCCCGACAAACCCGAAAATTATGCACGGGCCTCGCCGAGCGCGCCCAGGCAGCCGGTATTCCCATGCAAATCAATCAGGTTCCTGCCATGTTCGGCTGGTTTTTCAGTGACGAGCCGGTTCGCAGCTTTGATGCGGTGATGCGTGCCGATAGTCAGCGCTATGCGCAATTTTTTCACGGCCTGCTGGCGCGAGGGGTTTATCTGGCCCCCAGCGCCTATGAAGCGGGCTTTCTTTCCGCAGCCCACGGTGATGCTGAAATTGCCGCCACCCTGGATGCTGCAGAACAGGTTCTGGCAGAGTTGAAGGAGAAGCAATGACTACCCTCTTTACCCGCATCATCCAGGGAGAAATCCCTGCCCAGAAACTGCTGGAAGACGAGCATTATCTGGCCTTTCTGGATATCCGCCCGGTACGCCCGGGACATACCCTGGTCATCCCCAAAAAAGAGCACGATTATCTATTTACCCTGGATGATCCCACCCTGGCGGGGCTGCTCCCCTTTGCCAAGCGGGTGGTCCCGGCCCTGGAAAAGGTTACGGGCTGCAAACGGGTCGGGGTGATGGTTGCCGGGCTGGAGGTCCCTCACACCCATGTGCATCTGATTCCCATGAATGCCATTCCGGACCTGAATTTTGCCCATGCCACTGACACCCCGGCGCAGGATCTGGCCGCCATGGGCGAGCAGATTCGCGCGGCGCTACAGCACTGAGCATGCTGCGCGACGCTGTCCTGCTGGTCCTGATGCTGTTGTTGAGCTGCCATCCGGCCTGGGCCAAGGGCAAAAACTGTCCGGCCCAGGTCAATATCAATCAGGCCGGTGTCGAGCAGTTGCGCTGTCTGAAAGGTGTGGGTAAAAAACGGGCGGCGGCCATCGTCGTTTTTCGTGAGGCCCATGGCCCCTTTCCGGGACCCGCCGCCCTGGGTGCTGTACTTAGCCCGAAAATCGTCGCCCGCCTGCGGCCACAGATTATTACTCAGTCGGCCGATTGAGGCGGCCAGCACCATCGGAGTACTCACATCAGGATGATGTCGTACTGCTCCTGGGTGTAGGTGGCTTCTGCCTGGACCTTGATGGGGCGGCCGATGAATTCTTCCAGGGCGGCAAGGCTGGTGCTTTCTTCATCCAGCAGTTTGTCCATGACCATTTGTGAAGCGAGGACGACGAAGCGTTCGGCGGGATAGGCCCGGCTTTCCCGGACAATTTCCCGCAGAATCTCGTAGCAGATGGTTTCGGCGGTCTTGAGAAAACCCCGGCCGTGGCAATAGGAACAGGGTTCGCAGAGGGTTTGGCGAAGACTTTCGCGGGTGCGCTTGCGGGTCATTTCCACCAGGCCAAGCGCTGAGATCTGGGTGATGTTGCAGCGGGTGCGATCATTCTGGATGGCTTTTTCCAGGGCGCGCTGCACCCTTCTTTTGTGTTCCTCATCATCCATGTCAATGAAATCAATGATGATCATCCCGCCGATATTGCGCAAGCGCATTTGCCGGGCAATGGCGGCGGCGGCTTCCAGATTGGTTTTGAAGATGGTGTCTTCCTGATTGCGCCGCCCGACAAAGCCGCCGGTATTCACATCCACTGTGGTCAGTGCCTCGGTCTGGTCGATAATCAGATAAGCGCCGGATTTGAGAGTGACCCGACTCTGCAGGGCTCTTTCGATTTCGTCTTCCACATTGTATAAATCAAAAAGGGGCCTTTCGCCGCTGTAATGTTCTATACGATCAGCGACTTCGGGAATGACACCCTGGCAAAAATGTAACGCCGCATCATAGGTTTCCCGGGAGTCGATACGCACCCGCTCGATATTGTCGGACATGACATCCCGCATCATGCGCATGGCGAGATTGAGATCGCTGTGAATCTGGCAAGGCGCTGTGCCGTCCTCCAGCTGTCGACGGATCGACCTCCACAAGCGTCGCAAAAAATCGATATCACCCGCAAAATCCTGACCATCGACGCCTTCAGCAAGCGTCCGGATGATATATCCCCCCGCCTCGTCGCCGGGAATGACCGCCTTGAGCTCTTCCTTGAGACGGGTGCGTTCTTCCGGCGATTCAATGCGGGTAGAGACGCCAAGGCGGGGGACAAAGGGCATATATACCAGGTATCTTCCCGGTAGGGTGATGCGCGTGGTCAAGCGTGCGCCTTTGCTGCCGACAGGGTCTTTGATGACTTGCACCAGCACTTCCTGACCTTCATGCAGCAGCGTACACACATTGCGGATTTCATGGTGCCCGGGGCGGGTTTCGATATCGGTTTCACCCTGCAGCTCTTCACTGTCATCCTGAATGTCGGCGGCGTGCAGAAAAGCGGTGCGATCCAGGCCGACATCGACAAAAGCCGCTTGCATACCCGGCAGCACCCGGCAGACCACGCCTTTGTAGATGTTCCCGACCAGGCCGCGATGACCGCTGCGTTCTACCTGCAGTTCCTGGAGGACACCGTTGTCTACAAGGGCGACCCGGATTTCCTGGGGCGTGACGTTAATGAGGAGTTCTTCGCTCATAGAGAACCTGCCGGTAAGGGGGCCAGTGCGGGGGGTGGGAAACCACAGTGGGACAAAAGTCGGGCCGTTTCAAAAAGGGGCAGACCCATGACCCCGCTGAAAGAGCCCTGCAGGTTTTCCACGAAGATGGCACCCAGTCCCTGGATGGCATAGGCACCAGCCTTGTCGGCGGGTTCCCCGCTGGCCCAGTAGGCCTGCATTTCCTGGTCGGTCAGCGCGCGCAGCTGGACGCTGCTGCTCTGCAACTGCGTATGAATCTGACCATCCTGTACCAGAGCAATAGCTGTAAATACCTGATGCTCCCGACCACCAAGCTGTTCGTACATGGCATAGGCAGCGGCCGCATCACGGGCTTTGCCAAAGGCCTGCTCTCCCAGAGCTACCACGGTATCCGCCGCCAATACCAGATCTTGGGGATACGCTGTGGCCACCGCCAGGGCTTTGCTCCGCGCCAGGCGCTGTGCCAATACTTGCGGAGACTCTCCGGGGTGGGGTGTTTCATCCACGTCCGCTACCTGTACCTCCGGGGCATAACCCAGCTGCTGGAGCAGTGCCAGGCGGCGCGGCGAGGCAGATGCCAGAATCAGACGGCTCACGAGGTCGGACTGGCATTCACCAGGAGCAGTTCGGCACTGCCGGCAGGCAGACCGGAACCCGTGGCCAGGGCCAGAGACTGATCCGGCACCCCATTGCGGCGCAGGCTGCGCAAAATGCTTTCCGCTCGCTGGGTGGCAGCATTAGCACCAAGGGGTTGAGGAGCGACTCGCACCAGGATTTCCCGGGCGTTACTTTGCTTGAGGATTCGGGAAATAGCCTGCAGGCGTTGCTCGCCATCCTGACTCAAACGGTTATCACTGCCGAACAGGCTGTCGGCGGGCATGCTGACATGGACCCCATCGCTGGCAGCCCGGACCTGGGCATACACGGTCAAGGCCTTGCCATAGGACGGCAGAGCGGCATTGCTGCTGCTGACGGAACTGCTGGGTGCCTGGCTGACAGTGCTTTGCGGTTGTTTGGCGAGATTCGCCAAATGTTGTTCTTCGGCCTGCAACATCTGTTTTTGCTGCTGGATTTCCGCTTGCAAATGCTGGGTTTGGGCACCCGTCATGGTTTTGCTGGCCAGCTGTTGACGCAACCGGGCGTATTCACTCTGCAACGCCTGATGCTGTTTGCTCAGGGATTGCACCTGCTCCTGAAGCTTATGGAGACTGGTCTGCTGGTGGCTTCTTTGGCGTTGCGCCTGCAGCCCCGCCATGCGCGCGTCAAAAATGGCCTTATCGACCTGAAATAGTCCGGGATCCACTTGATCGCGGGTCATCATTTGCAGGGTTTCCTGCAGTTTTGACAAGGTTTCAGGAGGAATGGCCGGACCGCTACGCTGGGCATTGTGCAGGCGCTGCAAGGATTGTTGTAGTACCCGGGTGGTAGCGACATCGGCGCTGGCCAGCACCGGCCAGGTGAACAGCAGGGTGGCGGCAATCAGGGCATGGGCGCGCATTATTGGGACTCCTTGGCGATTTGTGCCTTGGTGGCGTCGATTTGCTGATGGGTCGAGGCGATCTGGCTTTGCAAATTGGCGATTTGACCTTGCAGTGCCTGGCGCTGGCTATCCTGGGGAGAAGCATTGAGGCGGGCCTGGATATTGTCGAGCAGGACTTTTGCCAGCAGGGTTTCGCGTTCGGCAAGGAGATATTCGCCCCGCGACTGGGCAGATTGCGCTGCGGTCAGGGCGCGCTTGGCGGGAACCAGCTCGCTGTCATTGACTGCCGGTGAAAGGGCCAGAATTCTTTCCCTTCCGGCCTGTACGGCAATGGCGTCGGAACTGCTCTGCTGGGGACTGACTTCCACCATCTGTGCACAGGCGCTCAGCCCGACACTCAGGAACAGGACCACACCGATCCGGATGGTCATGGGGTTTTTCCATAATTGTTTCACGTCAGCGTTACTCCTCTGCGCCACGATGATAAGGTAATCCGGCCTGAATACTCCAGGCGCGGTAGAGTTGTTCGGCCAGGACCACGCGCACTACCGGGTGCGCCAGGGTCAGGGGGGACAGGGACCACTGCCAGTCGGCGCGCAGATCGGGATCCAGCCCGTCCGGTCCGCCGACCCAGAATGTCACGTCGCGGCCCCCCAGAAACCAGCCATCCATCCGCTGTGCCAGGGCTTCACTACTGAGCATTTTACCCCCGATCTCGAGGGCAACGATTTCGGAGCCTGCGGGTGTGGCATGGTGCAGCCGCTCGCCTTCCTCTTTGCGCCAGCGCAGCGGATCGCCACTTTTACCGCGCTTGGCCATGGGCAGGGCCAGCCACTCTACCCGACATTGGGGGGGCATTCTGGCGGCATATTCTGCCACGCCACTGTCCACCCAGGCAGGCATTTTGGTGCCGATGGCGAGAATGCGCAAACGCATGATCAGTCAGTGGTGTTCTTTTTGACCGCGCAACTGCGGTAGTTCTCCCCAGAGGCGTTCCAGTTGATAGAAATCACGGACCTCAGGGCGCATGACATGGACCACGACATCGCCCATATCCACCAGTGCCCAGTCTCCCACGCTGAGCCCTTCCTTGCCCAGAGGACGGACCCCCTCTTCGCGCATGCGCGCCATGACATGATCCGCCAGCGCCTTGAGATGGCGATCGGAAGTACCGGAGGCAATAATCAGATAGTCGGTGATATCCGTTTGCTGGCGGACGTCGATGGTTTTGATATCCAGAGCTTTGTGTTCATCGAGAACGGTCACGATCAAATCGCGGAGGTTTTCTGCTGTCGCCAAGTGCAAGAGTCCTTTATGTCGATTCACGGGCTTTGATAAAGCCCCTCACGCTCAATATAATCCAATACTTCGTCGGGTAACAGAAAGCGCGGACTTTGACCGTTGGCCAGCAGGCTGCGAATGCTGGTCGCGGAAATCTCCAGGGCGGTGATGGTCTGAAAAAAAATGAAACCGGCAGATTGCTGATGTAGTTGCTGGATATCGTCACAACGCCGCTGGTAGAGGGTTTGGCGCAGGGCTTCGGGAAGCTCTGCCGCTGGCCAGCCGGGTCTTCCGGTGACGATCAGGTGCGTCAAATCGAGAATCTCCTGCCAGTCCCGCCAGGTATCAAAACGTAAAAAGGCATCCATGCCAATGACCATGGCCAGCAGGGCATCGGGCCGTTCCTGACGCAGGCTGCGCAAGGTATCCACGGTATAGGAAGGCCCTTCACGGTGGACTTCCCGGTCGCTCACCGTAAAGCGGGGATGATGGGCGACGGCAATACGGGTCATGGCCAGACGATGGGGGGCGGCAGCCCAGGGGCTTTTACGATGGGGAGGATGTCCGGCGGGGATGAGCATCACTTCGGCAATCTTCAGGGCCTGCCGGACCTCCTCAACGGCACGCAGATGTCCGTAGTGGATGGGATCGAAAGTTCCTCCCAAAATCACCAGATCATGGTCTTTGCTTGTGTTCATGATCTGAATATAACGAAGGGCGAAGGCGGGGGGAAGTCGGCCGGTAAGAGCGGCAGACAAAAAGCCCGTCCGGCGGCTATGATGGGGACGATGGTAAAAGCGATCAGGAATCCAAGTGGGGAATTCAGTCAAGGCTAGTTTCGGTCAGCGGATGCAGGTGTGGTTGATTATGGGCATGTTGCGCGGTGCCGCATTATTGCCGGCCGCATGGCGGGCATTTTTGGGGGCTGTGCTGGGCGATACCGCGCGAGGGATTTTGTCCCGTCCCCGGCGGGTGGTTGCCGCCAATCTGGCCATTGCCTTTCCCGAATTCTCTGCCGGGCAGCGGCAAATCCTGCTGCGTCAGCATTTTCGCGCCCTGGGCCAGGCTGCCCTGGAGCTTGGCCCCTTGTGGTACTGGCCCTTACCCCGAGCCTTGGGACTGATTCGTGAAGTCATTGGCGTGGAGGCCGTGGATGCGGCTCTGGCCCAGGGGCACGGGGTGATCCTCTTTACCGCCCACCTGGGGGCCTGGGAGGCAGCGGTGCAATATATCGGTCAACGCTGGCCGGTGACGGTGCTTTATATGGAAACCCGTAATCCGGCGCTGAATCAATTGATGGCGGCAGGTCGGGCGCGCAGCGGGGCCCACCTGACTGCCAAGGAAGAGGGCATCCGCCCCCTCTTGCAAACTTTGCAGCGTCAACAGGTGGTGGGGATTTTGCCGGACCAGAATGTGGACCCCCGGGAAGGTGATTATGCGCCATTTTTCGGGCGGCCAGCCTGTACTACCCCC
>NZ_JABBOU010000024.1 GCF_018853465.1 Acidithiobacillus montserratensis | reverse complement strand
ACCCAAAATCGCCTGAAAATGCCGCATTTCCACCAACTATAGTCCCTTCAAACCACCATTAAAATCAGTGGCGAAAACCTCTGCTACTATATCCGGCGAGCTTGACGGAGCCCTGGACTCCCGGGTGAGTCTGCTGGTACAACCCTGCTCCGAAGACATGCAGGCTGCCGGCAGAGTCACACTGATCGGTCGCGCCACCCGGCTAGCGGACAAAAATATTTTTGCTGATCGTTATCTGCGCTATCTCCCCCAAGCCCGGGATTACTTTGCTGCCCATGATTTCTATTTTTACCGGATCGCTGTTGAAAATATCCGCTACATTGGCGGCTTTGGCAAAATTCACTGGGTTCGACCAGAACATTATGCGCCGCCACCCAGCGATGCACTGCTGGCGGCAGAAGCGGGCATTATCGCCCATATGAATGCCGACCATCGCGATAACCTGCGCGACTATTGTCGGCATCGATATGCCCTGGATGTTTTCGAGGTGGAAATGGTGGGCATGGATTATGATGGTTTTGATCTGCGCGCCGACGGCAAGCTACTGCGTTTTGATCTGCCTGATCCCGTCACCAATGCGCAGGAAGCCCGCATGGCCCTGGTAGCACTGGCGCAGCAGTGTCGTGAGAGTGTTGCAGTAAAAACCTGACAAAACCGGTGCTGGGTCGGCGTGCTGCCCATAAAGATCATGCCTCTTGGCTCACTTGCCACTCCAATTGAAAAACCCGTAAAATTACAAAAAATTCAAATACGGAGGGGACATGAAATACACGGCACTCACCTTTTCTTTGCCCATTATCAGCCTTCTGGCTGCCTGCGCACCGGTTACTCCGCCCATGAACACTGCCACCCCACCACCAGACCAACATACCAGCCAAAGTGCTTTAGACTGGCAGGGTAGTTATGCGGGCGACTTACCTTGTGCGGATTGCCCGGGTATCCGCAGCACCCTCGCCCTTAAAGCCAACGGGCACTATCTCCTCACCACCCAGTATGCTGACCGTAGCCAGAACATCACTGAGACCACCGGACGATTTCACTGGCAGACGGCTAAGGTGATTGAACTGCTGGGAGCCGATCAGCAAAAAATCGGAGCCTACCAGGTGCGGGAAAATGCGCTGGCGCCGCTGACAGATGCCGGTAAGGCGCTCTCCACTGGCGATGGCAAGCTCTGGCTGCTGCACAAGGTCAGCGATCATAGTGCTGCCCAGGATCTCTACGCGAGTTACGCGTGGCGACTCAGCAGCCTGGCAGGACAAAGCATCGCCAAAGGTTCCGAGGCAAAAGCGCCGCACCTCAGCTTTCTCCCTACAGAACAAAGAGTTGCCGGTTGGGATGGCTGCAATCGGGTTGCCGGTGGACTGGTACTGGGAGCCAATCAGCAACTGAAATTCCCTGCCCTCATCTCCACCCGCATGGCCTGCGTGGGGGTCAGCATTGATGGCCCTTTCTCCAAAGCACTGGAACAAACCCGCAGCTATGCCTTGCAGGGCTCCAAACTCCAGTTCAAAGATGCCGAGGGTAAGGTTCTGGCCACTTTTCAGGCGGTAGCCACCCCACCCAAAAAGTAGGCGCAAGCCCTCATCCCGAAGCGGCGATATGCCGAAGATTGTTGCCACCCACATCGAACACAACATCCAGATTCAGCACCGTGCTGAATCTACACCTGAGGAGCAGAGGATTGTCAACTGTCATTTATTAACTGATTGTTTTATATGGTGGGCCCGCACGGACTCGAACCGTGGACCAAGGGATTATGAGTCCCCTGCTCTAACCAACTGAGCTACAGGCCCTGAAGAAAGGGCGCGAAAGTCATTACGCGCCCGCATTTTTTAACACATTTTTGCCCTAGGAAGGAATGGTAACTTCGCCATCCACAAAACTGCGCAAACGCTCTGAGCGAGAGGGGTGACGCAGCTTCCGCAAAGCCTTGGCTTCAATCTGACGGATACGTTCACGGGTCACGTCAAACTGCTTGCCGACCTCTTCAAGGGTGTGGTCGGTATTCATGCCAATGCCAAAGCGCATCCGCAACACCTTGGCTTCGCGGGCAGTCAGACCATTGTCCAACAGCTCTTCGACCACTTCCCGGATCGCCGCATTGACCGCCGAATCCGCCGGAGCGGTGACATTCCGGTCTTCAATAAAATCCCCCAGATGCGAATCTTCATCATCCCCGATGGGAGTTTCCATGGAAATCGGTTCCTTGGCAATTTTCAGCACCTTGCGAATTTTGTCTTCGGGCATTTCCATGCGCTCCGCCAACTCTTCCGGAGACGGCTCACGACCCATTTCCTGCAGCATCTGCCGACTGATCCGGTTCAGCTTGTTGATGGTTTCAATCATATGCACCGGAATGCGAATGGTCCGTGCCTGATCGGCAATACTGCGGGTAATGGCCTGGCGGATCCACCAGGTGGCATAAGTGGAAAACTTGTAACCCCGCCGGTATTCAAACTTGTCTACCGCCTTCATCAAACCGATATTGCCTTCCTGAATCAGATCCAGAAACTGCAGGCCGCGATTGGTGTATTTTTTGGCGATGGAAATCACCAGGCGCAGGTTGGCTTCCACCATTTCCTTTTTGGCACGCCGGGCTTTGGCTTCACCGATGGACATAAGGCGACTGGCTTCCTTGATTTCCGCAACAGGCAAGCCCGCTCGTCTTTCAATTTCCGCCAAACGCTTCATGATGGCGAGAATGTCATCGCGATACTCCACCAGTCGTGCGCTGTAGGCATAGCCGCCATTGATCTGCTGATCAATCCAGCCCAAGTCGCTTTCATGCCCAGGATAACTGCGGACAAACTCCTTCCGGGGAAAGCGAGCTCGCTCGATGCAGATTTCCATGAGCTCACGCTCACATTGCCGCACTTCTTCAGTCAATGAGCGCAGGGCATCGGCCATGACATCAATCTGCCGGCCATTGAGCTTGATCTCCAGAAAACGATCCGCAAGTTCGCGTCTTTTTTCCTGATAGCTGGCGTCATGCATTTCACCTTCGGCATGACTGGTCAACAGATTCAGATAGGCTTCACGAATAACGGCAAAGCGCTCCAAGGCTTCTTCGAGTTGCGGCCCTTTGTCGGCTTCGAGGGTTTCTTCACCGTCTTCGTCCTCATCGTCGTCAGAGTCTGCCGCTTCTTCCCCTTCCAGCAGGACCGCCTCGTCATCTTCACTGACAGCTTCGGCTTCCAGGGCATTGGGATCAATGAAGGCATCCACGACTTCATCCAGACGCATTTCGCCGCGCTCCACCCGATCCGCAGCATCCAGCAACAGGGAGATGGTCGTCGGACAGGTGGAAACAGCACGCAGAACCTGCATGAGGCCATCTTCAATCCGCCGGGCGATTTCGATTTCACCTTCCCGGGTCAGCAGCTCGACGGTGCCCATCTCGCGCATGTACATACGCACCGGATCACTGGTGCGCCCAATATCCGCCTCGACCACCGCAAGGGCTTCCTCGGCGGCTTCTTCAGCTTCCTGGGCAGCTACGCCGACATTGCCCTCGGCATCCAGCAGGGTGTCACCATCGGGAGCCTCTTCAAATACGTCAATGCCCATGTCATTGATCATGGAGATGACATTTTCCATCTGCTCAGGATCAAACACTTCTTCCGGCAGATGATCGTTGATTTCCCCGTAAGTCAGGTATCCCTGCTCTTTTCCGCGCGCAATAAGGCGCTTCAGCTCAGACCGCTGAGACTCATTGTCCACTACACTCTCACCGTCTCTCATAACTATCCTGCACTCGCGGAAAGCCGCACATTATATAAGAAAAAACCCCTGGATGAAAAGCCGGAATGCTGCATCGGGTATTCATCCTGTCCATGAGCTACTTTATGATTCTGAAGGCTTGTGCCGACCACGCCGGGTCAGCTGCACCATTTCGGCCCTCTCCTGCTCGGTCAGCGCCCCCAATCCCGAACGATCCGCCGTAGATGCCATATAATCTATCCGCGCCTTGATCAGTCGTTGATTGACCCTTTGCACACACCCCGATATCTCGTTACGCATCAATGTGCCCTCCTGACTCTCGGCATCGGCATCCGCATCCATGACCAGGGCATAACAAATCTCGGCCAGATCAGAGCCTGCCAATCTCGCCAAGAGCTCATGAGAACCTAGATGGGTCATGTTGGCCAAAATATCAAGGGTCGCGTCCAGATTTTTTGCCATCGGGTCTGCGGCAAAAGGGAGCAATGTTTTTTCCAGTTCCTGCCAGGCAGGATCTTCCGGATGGTTTAAAAGCAGACGCAAGGCATTTTTGAAAAGAGAAGGCCCTTCCTTGCCGCGCGCCCTTACCCCGCGCGCCGGCGCAAGCGCAGACTCCCGACCACGCCTTTTTACGGGTATGGCATGGGCCATGCCACACAAATCCTGCAGCTTGTGCAGGTAAACTTCCCGCAGCGTCGTATCATTGACCCGCTGCAAAAATGCCCGGGCCTCACGCAGAAACTGGGCTTTCTCATCTTCGGCAGCAATATTGTAGCGGCGCTGCAGCTCGTCCAGATAATAGTCGATAGCTGGACGCGCGGTCGGCAACAGGGCTTCCAGCGCCGCCCCGCCCTGCCCGCGCACCAATGAATCCGGGTCCTGACCATCAGGCAGAAACAATACCCGCAGCAAACGCCCTTCACGCAACAGCTCGGGCGCTATTTGTACCGCCCGCCAGGCCGCCTTGCGCCCCGCCCCATCGCCATCAAAACAGAGCAGGACTTCGGGAGCCGCGCGAAACAACATCTGCAACTGACTTTCACCAAGCGCGGTACCGCTGACAGCCACCGCATAATCCAGACCGGCCTGATGCAGGGTGATGACATCCAGATAACCTTCCACCAGGAGAGCCCGCCCCGCCCGGCGCAAGCCCTCCCGGGCCTGATGCAGCCCGTAAAGCACCTGACCCTTGTGATATAAGGGACCTTCGGGAGAATTCAAATACTTGGGTTCGCGGCCATCGAGACTGCGTCCACCCAAGCCGACCAGTTGACCACGCCCATCGCGAATCGGAAAAATCACTCTCTCGCGAAAGCGATCATATACCGAATGGTCCTCGCGGCTACTGACCAGGCCCGCGCCGATCAATGCCTTTCGGGTATTGTCGTCGCGGCCCAGTTGCTGACTGAGAAAACTGGCGGCAGGCGGCGCATAGCCCAACTCAAAGCGGTCGATCGTGTCCGGATGAAGGCCACGACTCTGCCAGTATTGCTGGGCCACCGAATTTTCGCTGAGGGCGCCCCGGTACAGTTTGACCGCTTTTTCCAGTATCTGCCTAAAGGGACGAAAATCTTCCTGAGGCGTCTGACCGGCAAGCTCCGTCGGCAAAGCCATGCCTGCGTCTTCCGCCAGCAGGGTCACCGCTTCCGGGAAAGAAATGCGGTCATGGGCCATCAGAAAACCAATGGCGTTCCCATGGGCGTGACAGCCAAAGCAGTAATAAATCTGCTTTTCCGGACTCACCGAAAACGAGGGGCTCTTTTCCTGATGAAAAGGGCAACAGGCCCAGAAATCCTTGCCTTTCTTTTTGAGTGGAACTCGCCCTTCCACCAACCGGACCAGATCGCTGCGCTCCAGCAAGGCATCAATAAAAGCGGGCGAAAATTTCACCATGATTCAGCGCAACTCCAATTCACTGACGCCACCACCGCCCTGCTCGGGACGGGCCATGCGCCACTGGGTCACCCGGGGATCCTGCCGGGCAAATTCCCGTACCATTTCTGCCAGCACCCCATTACCTTTACCATGGAGTATTTCTACCTGTTGCCGACCGGAAGCCATAGCGCCGTCCACATGACGGCACAAAGCCTGCCAGGCATCGTCGCGCAGCTGGCCGCGCAGGTCGAGACGCCAGGGATGGTTTTCCGGAGAAGCATACTGAGTACTGCCCTTATCCTTGGGCATTTCCAGCGCCGCATCGGCACGAAACTGCGCCACCGGGATCCACAACTGCTTGCCACGCAACTGAATTTGCAGACGCTGACGCAGCGCGTCCACGCGCGTGATCTGGGTAACCTGACGCAGGGGCAAAAACAACCCCCTGCTCCCGACTTCCGGCAAAGCTGGGGCGGCATCCTGCACGGGCCGGAAAGGCGCCCCTGCCTGTTCCAATGCCGCACTGGCCGCCTGAGTGTCCCGCCCGGTTTTGAGCGCCGCAATGGTTTTACGGACTTCACTGCGGGCATTTTCGAGTAAGCGCTGCCACTCGCTGCGCGCTTCCTCTGCGGCGCGCTCGCGTTCCTGACGCGCCGCCTCCAGTTCCCGTTGCAAACGCTTCGCCGATTTGTCCGCTTCCATCCGCGCCAGCGCCGCTTCATCCATGGCCTGCTGCGCAGCGCGCAGCAATCCTTCCCGCTGTGCTTCCCAGCGTTCCCAGTCCTCGCGATCGTCCGCATACAGGGCTTCCGCGCGACGCATGAGCGGCTCGGGCATACCGATGCGCCGCGCGATGGTCAGCCCCTGACTGGCGCCGCCCACACCCCATTGCAAACGATAGGTCGGTGTCAGTGTTGCCGCATCAAAACCCATGCCGGCCAAGGCCACCCCCGGGCGACCCAGGGCATAGCGTTTCATGACTTCCAGGTGACTGGTCAACATCGTGCAGGCTTTGGCCGCCAGCAGTTCCTCTGCGACCGCCTGGGCCAGAGCGCCGCCTTCGCGAGGGTCGGTACCATTACCCAACTCATCCAGCAGCACCAGACTATGGGCGTCCGCCTGCTCGAGCACGACCTGCAAGCGACTGACCTGGGCCGAAAAAGTGGACAGATCGGCATGAATATCCTGGGCGTCACCAATCACCGCAAAACCCTGTCGGAAATAACCCAGCTGGCCTTCGGCAGCCACCGGCAAACCCAGATAGGCCATCAGTTGATTCAAACCCAGCGCCTTGAGTAATGCCGTCTTGCCGCCGGTATTGGGGCCGGTAATGACCAACTGCTGATGCTCCTCTCCCAGCGCCAGGGAATTACCCACCACCTGACCGGGATGCTGCAGGCATAAAAGCGGATGGCGCAGCTTGTGCAAGGCAAAAAAGGGATGTTTGTCCACCGGCACCAGAACGCCCTGGTAGGCTTTACCCAGCTCCAGCCCTGCCCGGACCCCATCCAGCTTTCCCAAGCGCTGCAAAGCCCGACGGATATTTGCCGCTTCCAGACCGACCGCCGCGCTCAACATCTGGAGTATTTTTTCCTGTTCCTGACGTTCGGCCTGGCGGTCCTGCACCAGTTGGTTATTGAGATCTACCGCCGTCAAGGGTTCTACAAAAAGAGTTTCACCACTGGCCGAGCGATCATGAACAATGGCCTTGATCCGTCCTTTGTGGCTGGCCTTCAGGGGCAGTACATAACGATCATTGCGCAGAACAATCAGCTGCTCCTGCCAGTAATCCTGCCAATCAGGATTGCGCAAAAAACCCTGCAAAAACCGTTGAATGTCATGGCGGCCCTGGCGCAACTGCCGGCGTAGCGCCTGGAGTTCGGTGCTGGCCGAATCCAGAAGCTCCCCTTCCTCATCGAGGGACTGCTGCAGACGGTGCAGCAATGACTGGGGAGGGTCAATATCGGTCGCCCATTCGGTGAGAGCGTCATCGATTGCGCGCAAGGCAGCAGCATAGTGCTTCTGCCCCAGCAAAACCTGACTCACCTGCAGCAATTGCCGGCCAGCGAGGACCGCCCCGGGACGCTCGACCAAATCCAGCGATGCGCGGATTTCCGGCAGAGTCATGACAGGCAGAGTTGAACCTGCCACAGCGCGTTCTTGCAGGCATTGGGCGAGATGGTGACGCTGATGGATTTCGGTCAGCGCTACCCAGGGATGCAGGTTTTTTACATAATCTTGCCCATAAGGATGGGCACAGCGGGCACCCCATGCGGCGCGGATATCTTCCAGGTCAAGGACTCTGGAAAAGCTGTCCAGCCAGGGAGCGTTTCCGGTCAAAGCCGCAACGGCTGTCATCCGTTATTCAGACGCGCCTTCACTTTATCGGCAACCAGCGCCATGTCTGCTTTACCCAGCAATTGCGGACGCAGGGCATTGAGCACCTTGCCCATATCCTTGGGTCCAGCCGCTTCCAATTGGGAAATACTTTCGGCAATGAGGGCATCCAGCGCTTCCATGCTCAGGGGCTCAGGCAAATAGGCCGTGAGCATGACAATCTCCGCTTCTTCCTTGTCGGCCAGATCGGGACGCTGACCCGCCCTGAACTGAGTGGCAGAGTCTTTGCGCTGCTTGATCAGTTTTTCGACAATACTCAGGATTTCCGCTTCCTCCAGGGTGCGACGCTCATCCACCTCACGCTGTTTGATGGCTGCCTGAAGCATGCGAATCGTCGTCAGCCGCTCGGACTCACGCGCGCGCATCGCCGCCTTCATATCCTCCTGAAGACGTTCGCGTAAAGACATGATCAGTACATCCGCACCAGACGCATGGACTGACGCCGCATCCGCTTCAACGCACGCTTGCGGGCGGCAGCAGCCTTGCGCTTGCGTTCTTCCGTGGGCTTTTCATAAAACTCACGACGACGCACTTCCGTCAGGACTCCGGCCTTTTCACAGGAGCGTTTGAAGCGCCGCAGCGCCACTTCGAAAGGTTCATTTTCTTTAACACGAACAGTTGGCATAGAAGGTTTCTGACCTCATCAAAAATAAATGCTTAGCGAGAAAGTGGCAGAGTATAGGCAGATCAACTGCGCGAGTCAAAAAAATCCTTGCCGCTGGTGACGTTGTAAAAAGCGCAAAACAAGCGTTGCATACGCTTGACAGGGTGATCAAAAAGAATGCTAATATATGAAATAACAAAAATGCTTTTATATATAGAATATTAGATTACAATGTTAGAGTAATTGTGGTCTTTGAAATCAGGGGAAGCCATGCGAACGGAAGCGAGAGAATTGAACGAAGCCCTACCTGATGTTCCGCCAGCCATCGACCCGCCACCACTGGCGGATTTCATGGCCAGTGAAAACAGCAGCCCCTTTCTGACCCAGGACCAGGAATTACAATTGATCCGCCGCCTTCGTCAGGGCGATGACAGCGCCAGGGCCACCCTCATTTCTGCGCACATGCCCCTGGTCAGAGCCGTAGCCCGATCCTATCGCAACAAGGGACTCAGCCAGGAAGACTTGCTTCAGGAAGGCTATATGGGCTTGTTGCGTGCGGCCGATCGCTTCCGCGAGGGCCTGGGCACGCGCTTCTCCAGTTATGCCACCTGGTGGATTCGCGAAGCCATGCAACGCGCCCTGATCCGTTCCCGCTTTATTCGTCTGCCCGATTATCTGGCTAAATCCCTGCATGCCTATTTACAGCGGGGAGAAGACGAAAGCGAACATAATGAAGATACGCGGCGTGAGCAACGCCGGGAAGCACTAGGGGTGCGCGAAAGCACCATGCGCGCTTTGGATTTTGCTGATATCCGAGTCTGCTCTCTTGATGAAGAATTCGCTGATGGCCCCAGCCGCGTCGAGCAGGTTCCCGGCGACACCGCCAGTCCCGACATGGATTACGATCGCGAGTCCATCTGCAAGGCACTCCGCGAGCATCTGGCCGAGCTCAATGAAAAACAACGGGAAGTCATGATTTTTCGCTACGGCATCCATGGCGATTCACCCATGACTCTGGAAGCCGTGGCCGAGCGCATGGGCGTCAGCCGCGAGGCCGTACGGCAACTGCAGGTGCGGGCGCTGACCCGACTGCGTCAATCCCTTTCGGACAGTGGCTGGGGCGCCTGACGCTCAGCCAAGAGCTTCAACAATCTTTCCAGGGCAAGCGCCCGGTGACTCACCCGATTTTTTTCCGCCAAGGTCCATTCCGCCGCACTGCGCGTGCTGCCTCTCGGCCAAAAGAGTGGATCGTAACCAAATCCTCCTTCCCCCTGCGGGGCCGGGGCAATGACACCTGACCAGAATCCCTGGGCCACGATAGGCGCAGGATCCTCTGCCGACTCCAGAAAAACCATGCAGGCCACATAATAGGCACCACGTTCTGCGCCCTGTAAATCCTGCATCTCGTTCAGTAAGCGCTGGTTATTCTCGGCATCACTGGCATCCTCTCCGGCGTAACGCGCCGAAAACAGTCCCGGAGCTCCCTGCAAGGCGGGAACACAGAGCCCGGAATCTTCGGCAAGGGCCGCCATTCCTGACAAAGCCGCGCCATGGCGGGCCTTGAGCAAGGCATTTTCCACAAAAGTGCTGCCGGTTTCGGCCACTCCGGCAATGGCCAGATCATTCTGCGCATGTACCTGATAGCCACGCGGACTGAGCAAACTATCGAGCTCGCGAATTTTGCCGGCATTAGCAGTCGCCAGCAGCAGCGCTTTCACGGCACAGCCTCAGGGATTTCCTGGCGTTGACGGGCGACCAAGTCACGAATGCCCTGACGCGCCAGGGCCAGCATCTGCGCCATCTCTGCATCGCTGAAAACCGCGCCTTCTGCCGTTCCCTGGACTTCCACAAAAGCGCCGGCGCCGGTCATCACCACATTCATGTCCACTTCGGCATGACTGTCTTCGGCATAATCCAGGTCCAGCACGGCCTGGCCCTGATACATGCCCACTGAAATGGCGGCCACCCAGTCACGCATGGGATTTCCCTGGACTTTCCCATTGCGGCGCAGGGTCTGCAAGGCATCCGCCACCGCCAGACAGGCGCCGGTAATGCTGGTGGTCCGGGTGCCGCCATCCGCCTGCAGCACATCACAATCCACCCAGATGGTGCGCTCGCCCAAAGCCTGCAGATCAACGGCTGCGCGCAGACTCCGACCAATCAGGCGTTGAATTTCGTGGGTACGTCCGGAGATTTTACCTTTGGCCGATTCCCGCTGCATCCGTTCCTGGGTGGCTCGGGGCAACATACTGTACTCTGCGGTGACCCAGCCCTGCCCGGCGCCCCGCAAAAAAGGTGGCACTTTTTCCTCAATGCTGGCTGTGCATAAGACCTTGGTATCTCCACAGGCCATCAATACCGAGCCTTCGGCATGTTTAGTGAAATTGCGGGTGATAGCGATGGGACGCAAGGCGTCTGCTGTTCTTCCACTGGGTCGACTCATTATTCATTACTCATCAGATGGCAGGAAAAGCATTGTAGCCCTGTCCTTCCCGCATCATAAACCCCTATAATGAGCCCAAGCCCCCAGAAACGAGGATATCCTCATGTCTACCGTCGCCCATGTCGAAATTACCCAATTTCTGAAGCAACATCATCTGGCCCAGTCATTGACCATTGCTGAAATTCAGACCCTGGCCGAATACGTGACCCATGCCCAATTCCATTCCGATCAGGTCATTGCCGAGTGGGGTACGCTCGGTGAAGCCTTGTTTTTCTGCGTCAAGGGCGAAATGGCCATCATCCATCACACGGCCGATGGCGACGAAATGGAAGTGGTGCGGGTGAAGGACGGCGAGATGGCGGGGGAAATGTCCTTTTTTGATCGGCAACCGCGCAGCGCCCGTATTCTCGCCAAAAGCGACGATACCCAGGTGCTGGTCCTGACCCGCGCCCGATATCAACGCCTCAAGGTCGAGAAACCCTACATTACGGTGAATATTCTGGAACAGGCCATCATCAGCCTCGACCATTTATTCCGTAATCTTTCCCAGAATTATACGGACTTCTCCACTTATATTTACGGGAAGGGCAAACACTAGGCCCCACCGCGTTGATTGAGCAGGTCGTGGATACGTCGCAAGCGTTCCAGGGGGTCCTGAAGTACAAGCAGCGCCTGCTTTTCTTCGGGAGAAGCCGGTAGCGCCTGGGCGAGAATCATCCCTGCGGTACTGGCATCCGGGTCTCTGGCCGCCGCCTCGCCCAGCAATTCTTTGAGGATGGCGCGGAGCAGGTCATCTTCGCGCCGCATGGGGACGACGGGTTCCTCCGCCCAGTAGTGGACCGAGGCCATGGCCAGAGCACCCGCATAATGCCAATCCTGAATGGTAAAACGTTGCTGTCCTTCCACCTGAATCTCCAGCACGCCCGGCTCACCGCCCCAATCGACAATACGCGCGAGGGTGCCGACCCGCTCAGGCTCGGCATGACCATCACCACGCGGATGGGTCAGGCAAATGCCAAAACCGCGATCATTGCGCAGGGAACTGCTCACCATATCCAGATAACGCGGTTCAAACACCCTCAGCCCTAACAAAGCCTTGGGAAAAAGTACGGATCGGAGTAAAAATAGAGGTATCGTATCAGTATCCGTCGCCATGCTGTTCCTCTCACGAGTATTCATGAATCCCAGTCTGAAACCATCGTCCAGCTTCTCACTATATGTGCATTTGCCCTGGTGTAAAGCCAAGTGTCCCTATTGTGACTTCAATTCCCATGCGGCCGAACAGATTCCTGCGGAACGCTACGCCGAGGCCCTGATTGCCGATCTGGATCGGGAACTACCACGCATCTGGGGCCGCCGCCTGCACAGCATTTTCATGGGTGGGGGCACCCCCAGCCTGTTTCCGCCGGAGGTTATCCACCAACTGCTTTCGGATATCCGTGCCCGCCTGCAGCCCTTGTCAGGCATGGAAGTCACTCTGGAGGCCAACCCCGGCGCTGTGGAAGCAGATGCCTTCAGGGATTTTCGGGAGGCCGGAGTAACCCGTCTTTCCCTCGGCATCCAGTCTTTCAACAATACCCATCTGCAGCGCCTCGGGCGCATTCACGATGCCGCTGCCGCCCATCGCGCCATAGAAAAGGCCATGGCGGCGCAATTTGCCAGCTTCAACCTCGACCTCATGTTCGCCCTCCCCGGACAAAGCGTGGACGAAGCCCTGGCTGACCTGCACACGGCCCTGCAGTATCAGCCCCCGCATCTGTCCCTGTATCAGCTGACCCTGGAAACGGGTACACCTTTTGCCAGCCACCCGCCTGCGCAGATGCCGGACGAAGACACCGCAGCGGACATGGAAAACCGCCTGCGCGACACCCTCGCAAGTCACGGACTCCCGCGCTATGAAATTTCCGCCCACGCCCGCCCCGGAGAACAATGTCAACACAATCGCAATTACTGGCTGTATGGTGACTATTTGGGGATTGGCGCCGGTGCCCACGGCAAAATCACTCAAGCCGAAGGAATCTGGCGCACCCGCAAACCCAGCCGCCCGGAAACTTATATGAATGACGCCCTCAGCAACCGGGAAGTACTGGGCGACTCCACCCCCATTCCGGCAGAAGAACGTCCTTTCGAGTTCATGCTCAATGCCTTGCGCCTGACCGAGGGTTTCCCCATCCGCCTGTTCACCGAGCGGACGGGACTCGACAGCCTGCTCATCGAGCCGCAAATCCGCCGCGCCCGCCGCGAAGGTTTAGTGCAGGCTGATGCAGAAAGCATCCGGCCTACCGACCAGGGGCTCAACTTTTACAATGAACTCTGCGCCCGTTTCCTGCCCTGATTACCGCTATTTATTCCCGGCCCATGGCTTCGGCTTCGTGTCCGGTTATGGAGCCTTCGGTAAACAGATATTCACGCAGCTCCTTGTCCAGCCTCGGCATTTTCCGGCGCAACCATTCCAGAACCATGGCGGCATGCTCGATTTCTTCATCCCGATTGTGTTCCAGAACCTGCTTCAAGTGAGGATCCTTGCAGGCATCGGCACGCTGCTGGTACCAGTCAACGGCTTCAAACTCCTCCATCAGCGAGGATATGGCCCGGTGAATATCCAGGGTATCACTGGACAGAGACTCCAAAGACTCGTGCATTGTTTCATGTGCCATTTTGAGATCCTTAAAAAATGAAGAAAATAAATTACCCTCTCAAGAATAGTCCAAAGCCGTCCCTCTACCCAAGCCATCCCGACCGCAAACAGGGAAACCAGAAAGAACCTCATCACGGTCTGGCCCGCCTCTTGTCCAAAGCCGGGCTGTGTTCCAGGACCGTGGCCGCTGCCTGGATTCGTGCCGGCCGGGTTTTGGTCAACGAACAGCAGGTACTTGACCCCGAAGCACGCTTTTCGCCACGGCATGCAGAGATTACAGTGGATGGGCGGCCACTGGAGCAACCCGTACGCCAGGTGCTCATGCTTCATAAGCCTCGGGGAATGGTCAGCACCCGCGCCGATGAAAAAGGGCGGCCCACCGTTTATGACCTATTGCCAACCGAGCCGTGGCTGGCTCCTGTCGGCCGGCTGGATCAGGCCAGCTCCGGTTTGTTGCTGTTCAGCAATGATCCGGCTTGGGCGCAGCAACTCCTTGACCCGCAACAACACCTGGCCAAAACCTACCATGTACAGATCCGCCCGCCCCTTGCGCCGGAAATCCTGCAACACATGGCCCGGCACAGCGTGCTCGATAACCGGCCCTGCCTGCCCATGCTGATTCACGAACTGCGTTGCGGCGGCAAAACCCAGTGGCTCGAATTCATTCTGGAGGAGGGTCGCAATCGCCAGATCCGGCGCCTCCTGCAAGAAGTGGATGCAGAGGTACTGCGCCTGATCCGGATCAGCATCGGTCATCTGACCCTGGGCGACCTGGCCAGCGGGCAGTGGCGTTGGTTACAGCCTGACGAAGAAGCGCTTTTGCAGGGCTGAAGGGTAGCCGTGTCGGTGCTTGGGGAATGCTTTTTGCTCCAACGCCCCTTGCCTGTTGTTCCCCTGGATGTTTTGGGCCTCATCCCGCTGGCAGGCGAAAACTCGCCCTGCGGGCTCAGACAGTTCTCCTGCCGGGCGCGGGATTTCGCCAAGAACAACAACGGCGCGGACCAAAGTCGCTGCAAAGCATCCCTAAGCACCGACACGGCTACCCTGTATTAGATATTTATTATATTGACATAGCCATAATATCTATGTATGTTAGTTATACATTATTTTCTGATGGAGAAAGGTCATGGAAATGGAACAGGAATTCGCGATGATTGCTTTGGTTTATCAACTGGAAGAAGCGGGTTATTGCTTCGCCGATGTGACTGATGAGGAGCTGCGTGAAGCCTTCATGAACAACGAGGATCTGCGGGATCTGGCGGTTCCGCGTGCTGCCTGATCCCCTTCCTCCTCCGCAACCGGCTCCTGTGGCCGGTTTTTTTTTGGCATTGCGGCAGGTGCATCATGGCGGGATAAGGCGCTTGCGGGTCAGCTTCTTGACCACTATACTGACCGAACGGTCGGTATCTGATTGATATATCATCCCTGACAAGGAGTCCAACGGGTGGCGCAAGAACAATCTACATCCCGCCTGACCATCACAGTGGCGGTCATGCTTGCCGTAGTCATGCAGGTTCTGGATCTCACCATTGTCAATGTCGCCCTGACCTACATGCGCGGCTCCCTGCAGGCCAACAGCGACCAGATTACCTGGGTGCTGACCTCTTATATGGTGGCCAACGTCATTGTCCTGCCCCTCACCGGCCTGCTGGTGGAACGCTACGGGCAGCGCAACATCATGCTCTGGAGTGTGGTCGGATTTGTGATTTCCTCGGCCCTGTGCGGACAATCCCACAGCCTCACCGAAATCGTGCTCTGGCGTTTTCTACAGGGTATATTCGGGGCGTCCCTGGCCCCCGTCGGACAAACCATCATGCTCGGCGCCTATCCGGCGAACAAACGCGGGCAGGCCATGGCCATACTGGGGATGGGTATCATGCTCGGGCCGATCCTGGGACCGACCCTGGGCGGGTATTTGACGGATACCTTGAGTTGGCGCTGGGTGTTTTATGTTAACATCCCCTTTGGCATTCTCGCCTTTTTGCTCATGCAGAGCGTACCCGACGGCGGCAAGAGTCCCAATCCCCGGCCTGTGGACTGGACCGGATTCGGGCTGATGGCTTTGGGTCTGGGTTGCCTCCAAGGCATTCTCAGTCTTGGTGATCAGGATGACTGGTTCAGTTCCCACACCATTATCATCCTGACCCTGATCACCATCCTCGGCTTACTGTTTTTTGTGTGGCGCTCCCTGACAGTGAAACATCCTATCGTGGATTTGCGCCTGCTCAAAGACCGTAACCTGGCTATTGGCAGCATGGGGATTGGCATATTTGGACTGGCGCTGTTCGGTACCATGGTAATCCTGCCCATCATGCTGGAAAGTCTCATGCACTATGAGGCGTTTACCGCCGGCCTGGTCATGGCCCCCCAGGGTATCGGGGCGATGCTGGCCATGATGCTGGCGGGTCGCCTGCTCGGCAAGGGCATCAATCCCCGTGATATTGTGCTGGTAGGCATCGTCATCGGCGCATTCGGTACCTATCTCACCACTTTATATAATCTCGACATCAATATGGGATGGGTGATCTGGCCCAGCTTCATACGCGGCATTGGTTTCGGTCTGGTGACCATTCCCTTGTTCACCCTGGCTTTCACCACTATCAAAAAATCCCAGCAGGCAGAAGGATCAGGCATTTTCAATCTGATGCGGACCCTGGGCGGTAGTGTCGGTATTGCCATTGTTTCTACGGTCATGAGTCAGGAAACCCAGGTAGGTTGGAATCAGATGAGCAAGTTCATCAATCCCTTCAATCCGGCATTCCACCATTATCTGGCTGCTGCTGGCATGACCCAGAACCCCACCACCTGGCAGGTACTGGGCAACATCGTCCTTTACAGTCAGGCAAACATGCGTGGCACGCTCGATGCTTTTGTACTGGTATTTTACGGTTTTCTGGTCATGATTCCGTTGATTTTATTTCTGAAAAAACCGCCACGCGATACGGGTGGGAAGGCCGAGAGCAGCCTTCCTCTGCAAGAGTAAGCTTTTAAGGTGCGGAGGTTTTTTCCAGATGCGGAGTGCTGGGCAGCCACAGGGTCCGGGCAAAACCCCAGTCCAGTAATTTCAGACTTTGCCAGGATGCCTTCCAGAAACCCCGGTTTTCATCCGTAAATGAAGGCACTCCCAGAATCACCGCAATAAGTTGCACACCATTCTGGGTGCCGGTTGCTACCAGGCAGTGACCGGCGGCATCGGTATAGCCGCTTTTCATACCCGTAATGAAAGGGACCCGCCCCACCAGCAGGTTAGGGTTGGGACTGGTTATGCCTGCATACGTGAAATTCTCATGGTTGAAAAAATGCATGTATTGGGGGAAATCCGTCATAATACGACGGGTCAGCACGGCAACATCATAGGGGCTGGCCGTATTATTGGGATGAGGCAAACCATCGGGATCATAGTAGGTTGTGGATAACATGCCGATTTTGCGGGCGGTTTGGTTCATCTCCCGCACAAAAGCCGGGACACTGCCCGCAACCAGATACGCCGCTTCCACGGCGGCATCATTACCTGAAGGAACCGTCATGCCCAAAATCATTTGCGCCACAGAAAAACGCAATCCAGGGTGCATGAACATGCTCGACCCACCCGTTTGCAAGGCTGCCTGACACGGGACGAACTCCTGATTCAAGCGCAAGCCACCGGCGTTGATATCCTTGAAAAGCAGGTACAGGGTCATGAGCTTGGTGATACTGGCAATGGCGTAGGGTTGATAGGCATTTTTGGCCGCGATAATGGCCCCGTTTTGAGCATTCATCAGAATGTAGGCGCGGGCATCGATGGGCGGCTGGCCGCTGTCGTCAGCCCGCGCGGCGGGAATACTTAAAAGCAGCGCACACCCCAGAAAGAACAGGCTCCAGAGCCAAGCCTGAAGCCTTGGCGAGCGCGGTTTTTGCGGCAAAAATACAGTATTACTCGATAGATGCGGCAGCATGGGTCAACCCTCCCCCATCAACAAAATGCAAAAAGTTTTAAAGCAACTTCTCAGGATAATGTCATATTAGGCTATTTTTTCTGAAATGCCTATACAGTTTTTTCTTTTTCCAACGCTGCGATCCAGCCGGATATGGCAGACATTCCACAAAACTTATAGACTGGTCGGTATGAACTTACATGCATCCCTTTCCTACGCCACCCTTGCCCATTCTCCCATCCTCTGGACCCTCGCCGGAGTCATTGTGCTCCTGGCATTTTATGTCCGCGCGGTCATTGGCTTCGGGTCCGGATTGATTTCGGTGGCACTGCTCACCCTGATTTTTCCCATCAAGGAAGTGGTCCCTGTGGTCCTGCTCCTGGATTTACTGGGTTCGGTCCTGCTCGGCGCCTATGATTTTCGGGAGATGCACTGGCCGGAGCTACGCTGGCTGATTCCCGGCAGCATCGTTGGGCTGGCCATCGGTTCTTTTATTCTCGCCGATACCAATGCCCAGAATCTGACCCGCTTTCTGGGTGTATTCATTCTTGCCTATGTGGTTTACGCCCTCGTCATGAAACCCGAGCGTCTGCCGCGCATCAGTCTGCCCTGGGGCACGCCTCTGGGTATTTTCGGGGGCGTGGTGGGTAGCCTTTATGGTGGCGGCGGGCCGCCCATTGTCGCCTACCTGCAGATGCGTCATCTCGATAAACGCGCTTTTCGCGCCACCTTTCAAGGCATTGCCCTGACCGACAATATCCTGCGCGGGTTTATGTACGTTGCTCTGGCCCTGCTGACCTGGCAACTGGCGCTGGGCTTCCTGATGTTGACTCCACCCGTACTGCTGGGACTCTGGGCAGGGAATCGCCTGCACATGCGCATTAATCAACGCACGTTTTTACTGGCCACATTGGCATTACTGACCGTGGTCGGGCTGAAATATCTCATTTAACCCATTGAAAAAGGAGATTATATGACCTTACGCAGCATGGACCAACTCAGACAACAGGCTCAGGGCGCACAATCCCTGAATATTGCCTTCATTGGCGTTGTCAACGGACTGTTCAGTGCCCTGCATCAACTGCAGCGAGCAGACACGCAAGGCCTCGCCCAACAAGCCGGCATGGATGCAGGCTATGTGCAGCGCTGGTGCGATGCCGCCTATGCTTTTGGCTGGCTGGAACTCGATGCCGAGGATCAATGGCAACTCAGCGAAGATGGTGACAGCATGCGCCCGGAAGCACCGGGCAGCCGCATGGCTACGGCAGTGGGTTCGGTGTTGTCGGCACATATGGCCGAGCGCGCTGCCGGACTGATGCGCACCGGTGAGCGACCGGGCGAAAAGGTCCTGGCTGAACGGGAAACCATTTTGCCCTGGTTCGGGTTGATGCTCGAAAACAATTTCCGCAAGACTTTCGAGGAAAAAATCTGCCCGCAAGTGCCCATCTTCGCCGAAGTGGATGCCCGGGGTGGCCTCGCCGTCGATCTCGGCTGCGGCAATGGCTGGTACCTCAGGGCTCTGGCCCGGCGTTGCAGCAACTTACGGGGTCTGGGTCTGGATGGCTTTGACGAAAACATTCGTCAGGCTCTGGAAAAAGCCCGTCAGGAAGGTCTGGCGGAGCGTCTGCAATTTGCCGCCGGTGATATCCACGCGTTCACGCTGCCGGAACCTGCCGATTTGATTGCCATGAATCGCGCCCTCCACCACGTTTGGGAGAAACGCGGCGCCATTTTTGAGAAGCTGCGCGCAGCTCTCCAACCGCAAGGTGCCGTCGTCATTTGGGAACCCGCCTGGCCCGACGATCATCGTCACTTGCGCGAACCAGCCCTGCGCGGAATGGCTTACCAGAACTTGACCGAACATGTGCAGGGCAATCATTTTCTGCACCCGGAGGAAATTGCCAGCGCCCTGCAAGAGGCCGGAATGCGCCCCGAAATCTTCCCCTTCGGGAGCGATGTCATAGTTGTGGGACGGCGTTGATCGACCCCACCTGGAGCTAGACGCTGCATCCTGGCCGGTTTTGAGCAGGTAAGATAAAAGAATGACGCAGGCTTGCAGGACGTTGCATTCTGCAAGGCTTCTCTTTATCCTACGCGCTCATGGGGCGGTAGCTCAGCTGGGAGAGCGTCGCGTTCGCAATGCGAAGGCCGGGAGTTCGATCCTCCTCCGCTCCACCAAATAAATCAAGGCTCTAGGCGAAAATCTAGGGCCTTTTTTCTTGCCTGTTTGATTTAATGCCACAATAACGCCACACTGAGCAGAGATTGATGGTGTGGCGCGAGGTGTGGCGTGGCGACAATCAGAGAGAGGAAAGACCAGGACGGCAACCGGATCGGATGGCAGGTGATGATTCGCAAGCAAGGCTTTCCAAGTCAGACAAAAACCTTCCGCACCAAAGCTGAAGCGCAAGATTGGGCCAAGGTGACTGAGGCAGAAATGGCGAAAGGAACGTGGCGAGATCGGCGCGAAGCCGAATCGACTACGTTATCAGAGGCCCTAGATCGCTATGCGCGGGAAG